>JBOHCO010000885.1:0-1416 GCA_050698895.1 Streptosporangiaceae bacterium | reverse complement strand
TCACCATGGTCGGCGGCATGGGCCTGCTGGCCGCGATCCTGCGGCGCGAGCAGTGAAGAGGGCAGGGGGAGTAAAGGGGGCCGGGGAGGTGAGCGGGGCGCGCTTCCCCGGCTTCGACGCCGCCGCGCAGTCCCGGCACTGGGACCCGGTCACGGCCGGGGTGGTGCTGGACCGGCTGGCCATGCCGCCCGACATCCGGTTCTTCACCCCGGCCGAGGAGGCCGCCGCGACCGCGCTGTGCGACGAGCTGCTCGGCCAGGTCAAGGAGCCGCTGGTGCCGCTGGTGCCGCTCATCGACGCCCGGCTGGCCGAGCACCAGACCGACGGCTGGCACTACGACGACATACCCGAGGACGGCCAGGCCTGGCGGGACTCGCTGAGCTACCTGGACGCGGACGCCCGTGACAAGTTCGGCTGCGGGCTGGCCGAATGCGCCCCGGCCGACCGGCAGGCGGTCATCCAGGCCGTGCAGGACGCCGGCTCGGGTGACTGGCATGGCCTGAACGCCGGCCACGTGTGGAGCCTGTGGACCCGCTACGCCTGCACGGCCTTCTACGCCCACCCGCTGGCCTGGAACGAGATCGGCTTCCCCGGCCCGGCCTACCCGCGCGGCTACAAGAACGCCGGCCTGGACTCGCGCGAGCCGTTCGAGGTCGCCGACGTGCATCCGGGCGACGACCCGCTGCGGAGGTCGTCATGACCGGGGTGCGGACTCGGAACGAGTCGGCCTGGCTGCTGCCCAACGACGGCACCCGCACCAACCACCAGCTGCGCCGCGACATGCGCCGGTTCTCCGACCGGGACGAGGTCGACCTGGCCATCGTGGGCTGCGGCGCGGGCGGGGCCACGCTGGCGCAGCGGATGGCCCGGCGGGGCTGGCGGGTCGTGGCACTGGACGCCGGGCCGTTCTGGGATCCCGACTCCGACTGGGTCAGCGACGAGGCGGGCTCGCACCACCTGTACTGGACCGAGCCGCGGGTGATCGACGGCGCTGACCCGGTGCCGCTCGGCTCGAACAACTCGGGCCGGGGCGTGGGCGGCTCGATGGTGCACTACGCCGGCTACACGCCGCGGTTCCACCCCAGTGACTTCGCCACCTGGACCAACGACGGGGTCGGCGCGGACTGGCCGATCAGCTATGCCGACCTGCGGCCCTACTACCAGCAGATCGAGGAGGAGCTGCCGGTCGCAGGCCAGGACTGGCCGTGGGGCGACCCGCACTCCTACCCGCATGCGCCGCACCCGGTGTCCGGCGCGGCGGTCGTCGCCTGGGAGGGCGCCCGCAACTGCGGCATTGAGATGCGCGTCGGGCCGGTATCGATCACGAACGGCGTCTTCGGCAACCGGCCGCACTGCATCTATCGCGGCTTCTGCGTGCAGGGGTGCAAGGTCAACGCCAAGGCCTCGCCGCTGATC
>JBOHCO010000884.1:0-2452 GCA_050698895.1 Streptosporangiaceae bacterium | reverse complement strand
GGCCGAGGCCCTGCGCCGCGCCGGCCTGACCGGCGACAGCAGCCAGGGCGGTACTGGCGCAGGCGGTGGTTCCACGCGGCCCGGCGGAGGCTCCGGTCGGCCCAGCGGCGATTCCGGGCGATCGGGCCGCTGAGCCAAGCCCCTGGCATCGCTCAGCCCCCCCCCGTCACACCGCGGCCGTACACCAGCCGTGGATGTGCAGTCACCCATAGTGGGGTGTGGGTTCCGGTACATCCAGGCCAGGCGAGCCGCCCGGCCCGGGGCGAGGGGTCGCTGGTGGAGCGAGCGGGGCCGGTGGTGCTAGGGCTGGGCCAGAGCGAGGGCGATGCCGCGGCGGAGGCGGTGGCCGAGGTCCTCGAGGATGGCGGAGCCCACCTGGGACGCGAACGCCTGCGCCGCCTCCGGGTCCAGGCCCGCCGGCGGCGCGAGCTCGATGAGCAGGTCGCCGTCGCCGGGGGCGGGTCGCAGCGTGAAGCTGGCCCGCTCGGCTCCGCCCGCGGCCCGGGTCACCAGCGCGGCCACTACCTCGCGGATGTCCGGGTCCTCGAATGGCAGCGGGACGGGCTGGCCCTGGGCCAGGGCGGCCAGGCGGGCGCCTTCGACGGCCAGGGGCACGGGGCCGGCGACGTCGATGATCACGGCGCAGGAGTCCTGGACGGCGGCCTGCCAGACCTGGGTCGCCTCGGCCGGGACCGGGCGAGCCGAGGGCTGCCACCGGGCCAGCGCGTCCCGGCCGGTGAACACGGGGATCGCGGCCCGGCCGTCGCGGCCGAGCAGCGTGGGCATGGCCATCTCGCTGTTCTTCTCGCCGCCCGCGGCGGGGCCGCCCGCGCCGGCGGCAGCAGGGCCGCCCCCGGCCGGGCCGGACTCGCGGGTGTCGTCGTCGGACAGCACGGCCACGACGGGCACCAGCAACCGGGTCCGGGCCAGTGCGGTCAGGGTGTCGTGCTCGCTGCCCCGGGCGGCCGCGAACGCCGAGAGCGCGGCCGCGGCGGCCGGGTCGGCGGAGCCGTCGTCGTCGCGGAAGCGCGGGTTGCCGCTGCCGTGAAGCACACGGTCACTCTAGCGGCGAGCCGGATGCTGTCCGACCTGCGATGGTCTGAGGGCAGCCGTTCGGGGCGATACCCTTGCGCCCGTTACGAGCGAGGTCAGCCGAAGCAGTTGAGGACGTATTTCGCGATATGAGAGTCTCATGGGACTGCAAGAGAGTCTGACCACAGGGGACACCGTGCGCCAGGTTGATCGGACGCCCATGGACGTGGAGCCGGGGACGCTGATGCACAAGGCGATCCCGCCCCGGATGGTCGAGCCCTACCTGACCGGCCGGCGGTCCATTATCGCCGGGTTCGTGCACCGGGTCGCTGACTGCTCGTTCACCGATCCCCGAGACCTCTACAGCGCGATGAGCCTAGGCTATGAAGGCTCGGAGTTCAGCCCCGACATGGAGGAGTTGTACCTGCTGCGCTGGCGGGCCGTGGGAACCGAGAACTACCAGGTTCCCTACTCGGTGATGCTCGGCGGTGACTTTGCCATGAAGCCGCCGTTCACCGGGACCGGCTACACGGCAGGCCCCGAGCACCCCGTGCCCGAGTTCTTCACCGATCCTGTCCCGGTCCCGGTCGGGGCGGAGATCTACCGGATCTGCGCCGGGCGGGCCGAGTTCATCGCCCGCTTTGACGGCCAGGTGTGGCTTCGTCCGTCTGGGGGAATCTGACCGATGCGGTACCGGCTGATGGCGACCTATCGCGGGGCGCCTTACGAGGCTGGCATCGGCCCGGCGAACGGCCACGTCGTGCTGTTCGCCGCCTGCCCGCCGCCCGAAGAGCTGGGCTTCGAGCCCGCGACCGGCCACTGGCGCAAGGAGCTGCCGATCCAGGACGTCCAGGCGGTGTGGGAGTCCCGGCCGGTCGGGATGTTCCGCGGTGAGCGCTGCATCGTCCTGGATGATCTGGGCGACCGGGTGCACATCGGCTTCCTCGGCCACGACGGCTACCAGGCCGAGCAGCTCGGCTACTGGCAGGTGGACCGCGGGGTCTTCGAGCTGGTCGCCGCCAGGGACGAGGTCACCGAGATCGTCGAAGAGCGCACGGACTACCCTGGTCAGCCCGGCGCGGTCCCGCGCCCGAGCTACCCGGCGGCGCGGCCGGGCGGCGACAGCTACGCGCCGCCGACGCTGCTGGACTTCCCGATCATGGCCGAGCCGAGCCGAACCGAGCCGAGCCGCACGCCGGCGCCCGACGGCGGGGTGGCCCTGCCGCCGCCGCCCGCCTCGGGGCCGCCGCTGCCGCTGGAGGCCGAAGCGATGCGCGCGGCCTCGGCGGCCGCGCGCCGGGACCAGCCCGATCCCCTGACCGGCCCGAGCCCGCTCAGCCAGTCGCTCAACGGGCCGGTCCCGGCCGCCAGCCCGGAGCGGCTGACCGGACCGAACTCGCACAGCGGACCGAACTCCCGC
>JBOHCO010000883.1:0-1925 GCA_050698895.1 Streptosporangiaceae bacterium | reverse complement strand
GGCCTGATCGAGAGCTTCGACGGCGCGCAGGTCCGGGTGCGCGCGCCGCAGACCGCGGCCGCCGTCGAGCCGGGCGGGTCGGTCTGCGTGAGCGGAATCCGGCTCACCGTGCCGGAGGTCACCGGCGGGGTGCTGGCCGCCACGATCGCCACCGAGACCCGGCGCCGATCCACCTTTGATTCCCTTAACAAGGGTGCCCGCGTCAACCTGGAACTCCCGCTGGCGGCCGGGGACGCGCTGGACGGGCACCTCGTCCAGGGCTACGTCGACGGCGTCGGGAAGGTGGCCAGGGTCGATGCCGAAGAGGGCTGCCTGCGGGTCTGGATCCGGCCGCCCGAGCGGCTGATCCCGCGGCTGGTGGCCAAGTCGCCCATCGCCGTCGACGGGGTCAGCGTCACCATCGCCGACCGGCTGCGCGACCGGTTCTCCATCGTCATCGTGCCCGCCACTGCCGCCGCCACCACCCTGGACCAGCTCGCCCCCGGCACGCGGGTGAACCTGGAGCTGGACCTGGTCTGCCGCCTGGTCGGCAGCCGGGGCCGGGCCGCTCGGGGCGACCTGCCCAAGGTCACCGCCGCGCTGGGCCGGGCCGGGTACGTCAGCGGCCGGGCCGGGGTGGACCAGGCCCTGGCCCAGCTCGCGGCCGGCGGCGGGGTGGCCGTCTGGGATCCCGACGCCGAGTCCGAGGGCGACGTCATTTTCGCCGGCGAGCGCATCCGGCCCGGCGCGTTCCGGTTCCTGCTCACCGAGGTATTCGGCCACCCCACCGTGCCGTGCGCGCCCGAGGTCCTGGACCGGCTGGGCATCAGCCCGACGCCGGGCGGCGGCGACCACCACGGCACCGCCTTCCACATCCCGGTCGACCTGGCCAGTGCGCCGGGCACCGGGGTGTCGGCGGCCGAGCGGGCCGCGACGGTGCGGCGGCTGGCCAGCCCGGCCGCCGCGCCGGGCGACTTCGTCAAGCCCGGCCACGTGCATCCGCTGCGGGCCCGGCCCGGGCTGCTGGCCGAGCGCTGCGGCCACACCGAGGCCACCGTGGCGCTGTGCGTGGCCGCCGGGCTGGCCCCCGTCGGCGTGTGCTCGGAGGTCATGAACGCCGACGGCACCATGGCCGGGCCCGCCGACCTGGAGGTGGCGGCGCTGCGCTGGGGGCTGCCGCTGGTCGAGATGGCCGACCTCAAGACGTGGCTGTGAGCGAGCCGGAGGGCCGCGCGCTGCCGGGGGTGGTGCTGTATGACGACCCGTTGTTCTTCGCCGGGTACCGGGACCTGCGCGCGGACGGCGGCGGGCTGAACGAGGACCTGGAGCAGCCCGCCCTGGCCGCGCTGCTGCCCGACGTGCGCGGCGCCTGCGTGCTCGACCTCGGCTGCGGCGACGGCGCCCTGGCCCGGCGACTGGCCGAGGCGGGCGCGCGGGAGGTCATCGCCGTGGACGCCTCGGCGCGGATGCTGGCCGCCGCGGTGCCGCATCCGCTGGTGCGCTACCTGCGGGCCGACATCGAGACGCTGGACCGGCCCGCGGGCCACGCGGACCTCGTCGTGAGCAGCCTGGCCCTGCACTACGTCCGGGACTACGCCTGATTCGCCGGATCGCTGGCTGGCTGGCGCCGGGCGGCCGGCTCGTGGTCAGCGTCGAGCATCCCGTCTGCACCGCCGCCCGCCCCATGACCGGCTGGCTGTCGGTGGGCGGCGCCTCGGTGTGGCCGATCGATGATTACGGCGAGGAGACCGCCAGGGCCCAGGACTGGCTCGGCCGCACGGTGGTGAAGTACCACCGGCGGGCGGCCACCCTGGCCGGCGAGATCCTCGCCGCCGGCCTCGTGCTCACCGCGCTCGACGAGCCGCGTCCTGACCCGGCTTCCGTGGCCAGGAAGCCGGCCCTGGCCCAGCACCGGCGGCGGCCGCCCCTGCTGATCCTGGCCGCGC
>JBOHCO010000882.1:0-2604 GCA_050698895.1 Streptosporangiaceae bacterium | reverse complement strand
CCTGGCTGGACGCGCTCGACTCCAGCGAGGTGGGCACGACCGCCATCACGGCCGCCGAGCTGTGGTACGGGGTCACCCGCCTCCCGGCGGGACGCCGGCGGACGGAACTCACCGAGGCGGTCCGCGGCCTGCTCGAGGATGACTTCGGGCAGCGGGTCGCGCCGTTCGACGCCGTGGCCGCGCAGGTCTACGGCCTGGTCGTCACCGACCGCGAGCAGTCCGGCCGTCCCATCGGCGTAGCCGACGCGCAGATAGGGGCGGTCTGCCGCGGCCTCGGCGCGACGCTGGCCACACGCAACACGAAGGACTTCGAGGGCACGGGCGTGGACCTGGTCAACCCCTGGGCCGCCGGCTGACCGCCGGCCCGGGGCTAGCCCGAGTTTCCGGTGATCATGGCCTCCTGACTCCTGACTGCGGCCCGGGCTGACCCGTTTTCCCTGGTGACATGCTGCTCCGGTCCTTGACTTCGCCTCCGATTTCGCCTATGACCTAAATTGTGGCGAGCCTGTACAAGAAGGTGATCAGCGGCCGGCCGTACTGGTACCTGCGCGAGATGGGCTGGGTCGACGGCAAGCCCAAGATGGTATCCGAGCGGTACGTGGGCACCGCAGCCGATATTGAGGCGCTGCTGGACGCCCGCGAGCAGGCGATGCTGCCCGAGCGGACCCGGCACCTGGACTTCGGCGCGGTGGCCGCGGCGTGGGGGCTGCTGGCCGACCTGGGCGTGGCCGCGGTCATCGACGAGGAGACCGGGCCCGGGCCGTCCGGGCTGCCGCTGTCACCGGGCACCTATCTCGCGCTGGCCGCGCTGAACCGGGTGGTGGATCCGTGCTCCAAGCGCGCGTTCGCGGACTGGTGGCGGACCACGGCGGCCGACCGGTTCACCAAGATCCCGGTCTCGGCGCTGGATCACCGCCGGTTCTGGGACGCGTTCCACGCGGTGCCGCTGGCCGCGCTGCCGCGGATCGAGGAGAAGCTGGCGCTGGCGGCGTGCGCCCGGTCCGGGCTGGACACCAGCTCAGTGGCCCTGGACATGACGAACTTCGCCACCTTCATCGACACCGGCAACCAGCGGGCGCCGATCGCGCAGCGGGGCAAGGCCAAGCAGAAGCGAACCGACCTGCGGCTGGTCGGGCTGGGGCTGGTGGTCACCCGGGACGGCGGCGTCCCGCTGCTGTCGCATGCCTACCCCGGGAACAAGCCCGACGTCACCCAGTTCCCGCAGATGATCGCGGCGCTGGCCGCCCGGCACGCCGCCCTGGCCGCCGCAGCCGGTCAGCAGGGCACCGAGATGACGGTCGTCTTCGACGCCGGGCAGAACTCCGAGGCCAACTTCGCGCTGCTGGCCGGCACGAACCTGCACTACGTGGGCTCAGTGCCGGCCAGCGACTGCCGTGACCTCCTCGCCCTGCCCGCCAGCGCCCGCTCCGTCGTCGATGCGGACCGGTTCGGCGAGCTGACCGCCTATGACACCCGCCGCACCGTCTACGGCACCGAGCGCCGGGCGATCCTCACCCACTCACCCGAGCTGCACGAGCACCAGGCCCGCGGCTTCGACGGCACCACCCTGGCCAGGGCCGGCCGCAAGCTGGATGAGCTGGCTGCCACCCTGGCCCGCGGCAAGACCCGCCGGCCCCGGCCCCAAGTGGAGGCGGAGATCGCCAGGATCACCCATGACGCCTGGGTCCGCCGCGTCATCACCTGGCAGCTGACCGGGGATACCCCCCGCGACCTGCGGCTGGCCTGGTCCATCGACCAGGACGCCCGCGCCGCGCTGGAACAGGAGATCTTCGGCAAGCACGTGCTCATCACCGACCACGACGACTGGCCCGCCGCCGAGGTCATCGCCGGCTACCGGTCCCAGTCCGAAGCCGAGTTCTCCTTCCGCCAGATGAAAGACA
Source organism: Streptosporangiaceae bacterium (assembly GCA_050698895.1). Lineage (GTDB taxonomy): Bacteria > Actinomycetota > Actinomycetes > Streptosporangiales > Streptosporangiaceae > DASUBV01. The sequence goes on along the minus strand of JBOHCO010000882.1, from coordinate 703 downwards.
CCCACGTCGTGTCCTTCTCGCCCATGCACCACTGGACCGAGCACAACATCCGCGTCCATGTCCTGACCTGCGTCCTGGCCCTGCAGACCGCCCACCTCATGCGCCTGCAGGCCCAGCGCGCGGGCCTGCGCATGTCCGTCCGCGAGCTCCTGACCCAGCTCGCCGGCATCGGCGAGACCATCCTGATCTACCCCGCCGAACGAGGCAGGCCAAAAGCCCGCCGGATGCTCACCCAGACCACCAGCACACAGGACAGGCTCACCCGGGTCTTCCATCTTGACCGCTACGCCCCCGCCGTTAGGTCATAGGCGCCAGCGGCCCCGTAAACCAGCCTCGACCAGGCGGAACACCCTGGCGAGGAGCATGATCATCGGAAACTCGGGCTAGGGGGAGGACTGCCAGCGGCGGACGGCCAGGACGCCGGGCACCACGGCCAGGCCCAGCACCCACAGGGCCAGGTGCAGCAACGGGGTGGCCACCGGCCCGCTGCCCGCCACCGACCTGATCAGGCCCGCCGCCGCCGTCACCGGGCTGGCCCTGGCGACGGGCTGCATCCAGCCCGCCAGGTCGCCCGCCGGAGCGAACGCCGAGCTGACGAAGGCCACCGCGATGGCCGGGAAGTACAGCACCCGCTCGGCCGCCTCCGCGTCCCTGATCAGCAGCGCGAACCAGGCCGAGATCACCGCCAGGGCCAGGCCGAAGC
>JBOHCO010000881.1:0-2624 GCA_050698895.1 Streptosporangiaceae bacterium | reverse complement strand
GAGCCGGCCGGCCGGCTCGCATCCCGCGCCGTCCTGGCTGATCCGGCTCCCGGCTGGCGCGGGGCGCGCATCTTGCCGTTACTCGCCCGCCAGGCCAGGCCGATCGCCGTCGCGACGGCCAGCGCCGCCAGGCATGCCACCAGTCCCGCTGTCACGACCTCTTCAGCGCGCGCCACGGTCGGGGAATTCCCGCCCGGCGTCCTCAATCGCGCGAGGTCCCGACCGAAGCCCGCACTAGGCGTTGACGCTGAGCAGCGGCTTGCCGTGGGCGGCGATCTCGAAGCCCTTCACATTGCTCTCGGCCACGTCTGACGAGATCCAGTACCAGTGCTCGCCGTAGCCCTGGCCGATCGTCCAGCTGCCGGCCACCGAGCGCTGTCCGCCCGAGCCGACGACATAGAACGTGCAGCGCGTGCCCGGCGGGATGCCCATGACCCCGACGCGCATCGCGGTGCCGCCCAGGGACGTCGGCGAGTAGCGGATCTGGGCCGTGACGCCGGCGCTGCTGCCCGTCACCGTCTCCGCCGCCGGGGGCGTCCCCGGCCGCAGCGCGCTGATCACTCCGGCCGTGCCGCCCGCGGCGATCGCCACCGCCGCGGCCAGGGTCAGGACCGAGCGCCAGCGGCGCGCCCGGCGCCGTGCGGCGACCCGGCGCAGCAGGGCGTTCAGCAGCTCGGCCGGGGGCTCGGTCATATCGGGCAGGCCCTGGCCCTCGGCGGTCAGCCGCTCGGCATCGGCCAGCGGGACCCGCCCGAGCAGTGCGGGCAGCCCGGCCAGGCCGCTCAGCTCCTCCCGGCAGTCCCGGCACCATTGCAGGTGCGCGTCCACCACGCTTCGCCCGGCCGGGTCAATGGCCCCCACCACATAGACGCCCAGCAACTGCCGTATCTCGCGGCAGGCGGGCCCGCTCATGCCTCTGGTGCCGGTCATGGCGCGAACCCCCTCTCCTCCAGTGCTAGCTTGAGAGCCCGCAGCGCATAGAACGTCCGTGATTTGACGGTACCGGCCGGAATTCCCAGGACGGCCGCCGCCTCGGCGACGGACTTGCCGCGGTAATAGGTCTCCAGCAGGACCCCGCGATGCTCTGGACGCAGTGACCTGACCGCATCGGCCACCGCCCACGATTCCAGGGCTCGCTCCGCCTCATCCGGGGCCGGCATGAGATCCAGCGCACCCTCGCCCACCTCATGCGGCCGTGCCTTCCTGGCCCGGAAAGCATCCACGGCCAGGTTGCGGGCGACGGCGAACAGCCACGGCCGGGCTGGGCGATCGGCGATCGCCTCCGGGTGCAGCCAGGCCCGCAGCAGTGTTTCCTGCACAATATCCTCCGCACGCTGCCGGTCCCCGCTCATCAAATGCAGCGCGTACCGCAGCAGTGGGCCCGCGTGCTCGGTATAGAGCGCGCGCACCAGTTCCTCGTCGGATGCCGGCCCGCGCGGGTGCCCGGCTTCCGAGCCGTCTTGCCCAGCCACGTCCTAAAGAACGACACCGAGGAGGATTCGGTTCATCATCGGGGTGAGATCCCAGGTCGGAGGGCTATCCGCCGGCGAACGGCGGGAGCACCTCGATGACGGCGCCGTCGGCCAGCAGCACGGCGTCGGCGGCCCTGGTGCCCACCGGATGCCCGTCGATCAGGAAGGACGACCGGGCCAGCACCGAGCTCAGCCGCGCACCGCCGCCGGCCGCTGCCCTTCCCGCCGCGGTGCCGCCGGCCGGCCCGCCGGACTCGGCGTACTCGCGCCGGCTGCGGATCACGCCCAGGGCCGCGCCCAGCGTGTCCGCCGTAACGGTCTCCTCGGCCACCCCCGCGGCCTCCTTCGCCGCGGCCCAGTAGCGCATGGTGACGATAGCCATGTCAGCTATCCTCGCTCATGACGGCTCGGACAAAGGCGACCCCGGGCCCTCATGGGAGTTGATGCGCAGACCTAGCCGCGGATAGCAGCGCGGGCCGGAGGTGGCACGCTTGAGCAATGTGGTGGTGCTGACCGGGGGGCACGAGCCACCCGCCGACATCCTGCCGTCGCTGACCCTGCTGCCCCACGCGGTCCGGGTCGCTCCCGCCGTGGCGGCGTCAGTGGGCGGCAGCCCCTTGCCCGACGCCGTGCTGGTCGACGCGCGGCGCGACCTGGTGCAGGCCAAGCGACTAGTGCAGGCGCTGCGCAGCGTGGACCGCGCGCTGCCGGTGCTGGTCATCGTGACCGAGGGCGGCTGGGCCGCGCTGGCCGCTGACTGGGGCGCCGACGACGTCGTGCTGTCCGCCGCGGGCCCTGGCGAGGTTGACGCCCGCCTCCGGCTGGCCATCGGGCGGGTCGCCGGGGCCGCACCCGAGCAGTCCGGCGAGATCCGGTCCGGCGATCTGGTCATCAACGAGGTCACGTACTCGGCGCGGATGAAGCGCCGCTCGCTGGACCTGACGTTCAAGGAGTTCGAGCTGCTCAAGTTCCTGGCCCAGCAGCCGGGCCGGGTATTCACCCGAGCCCAGCTGCTCCAGGAGGTCTGGGGCTACGACTACTTCGGCGGCACCCGCACCGTCGACGTGCACGTTCGCCGGCTCCGGGCCAAGCTCGGTGCCGAGAACGAGGAGCTCATCGGCACCGTGCGCAATGTCGGCTACCGGTTCGTGC
>JBOHCO010000880.1:0-1240 GCA_050698895.1 Streptosporangiaceae bacterium | reverse complement strand
ACTACACCGGGCTGGCCACGGCCTACCGCGAGCGGCGCGACCTGCTCTGCGCCGCGCTGGAGGACCTGGGCTTCGCGCTGCGCCGCCCGGACGGCGCCTACTACGTCCTGTGCGACATCGGCCAGCTCGACCCGGGCGGTGACGGCGTAGCCTTCGCCCGGCGGCTGATCACGGAGATCGGGGTGTCGTGCGTGCCCGCGGCGTCGTTCTGGCGGCCGGAGAACGCCGCGAGCGGGCGGGGGAAGGTGCGATTCGCGTTCCCGAAGCGGACGCGGACCCTGGAGGCGGCGATCACCCGGCTGCAACGGCTCAGGACGCGGTTATCCGGCGGCGCTGCCGAGTAGCCCGTCCCGGTAACGTGTCCCGCACCGGGCGCCGTCGGCGGTACCGGGTACCGGGCTGAGGAGGTCGCCATGCTGGAGGCGTTCGCGGATCTGTCCACGCCGCTGGTGGCCGACGCCTGCGTGCGCTGCGGTGTTCCGCTGCGGGCGGCCCAGCCGGGGATCCGGGCGGTCGTGGCCGGCCAGCGGGTCGCGGGGCGGGTCCTGCCCGTGCGGCACTACGGCAGCGTCGACGTGTTCCTGGAGGCATTCACCCGGGCCGAGCCCGGCGACGTGCTGTCATCGACAACGGCGGCCGCCTGGACGAGGCCTGCGTCGGTGACCTGGCGGTGCTGGAGGCTGGGGCGGCCGGGGTGGCGGGCCTCGCGGTGTGGGGCCTGCACCGCGACACGCCGGAACTCGCCGAGATCGGCCTGCCCGTCTTCAGCTACGGCAGCCACCCGGCCGGGCCGGTGCGGCTGGACGACCGGGAGCCCGAGGCGCTGGTCACCGCGCGGTTCGGGTCGCACCTGGTCAGCGCCGGCGACATCGTCTTCGCCGATGACGACGGCGCGTTGTTCGTGGCTGCCGAGCGCGCCGAGGAGGTGCTGGCCACCGCAGGCCAGATCTGGCCGACCGAGCGGGATCAGGCCCGCCGGATCCGGGACGGCCAGACACTGCGCCAGCAGACCGCTTTCGATGACTACCTGGCCCGGCGCGCCACTGACCCGTCCTACACCTTCCGGCGGCATCTGCGCCGCATCGGCGGGGCGATCGAAGAATAGGACCCGAGGAGGCTCAGCCCGGCTCGTCGGTGGTGCTGCCGCCTTTCCACTGGGCGGAGCCGGCGTCCCACTTGGTGTAGGTGTAGGGGTTGTCCAGGACCGTGGTCTGGGGGATGTCGGGGTGCATGCCCTGGG
>JBOHCO010000879.1:0-1212 GCA_050698895.1 Streptosporangiaceae bacterium | reverse complement strand
CGGCCACGTACAGGCCGCCGGAGATGGAGGCCTTGCTGGCGGTCTGGTGGGCCACCGAGACGACCCGGCCGGCCACGGTGGTCCCGGAACCCGGCTCGCTGATGGTGACCCGCATGCCCCGCCGGACCTCCTTGGCGTTGCTGGGGCTGAGCTGGCCCGCCAGCACCGGGCTGCCCTCGGCCAGGGTCAGGGCGCCGCTCTTGACCGCCTGGCCCACCGCGGCGCTGAGGCTGACGATCCGGGCCGGCATCCGGGGCACGAACGTGTACTCGCCCAGCGGGACCATGGCGCCCCGGTCGGCCTTCGGCCCGGTGCTGATCTTCGGCACCGAGTAGCCGATGGCGTCGTAGAAGGCCGTGACCGCGGCCGAGGTGCCCGCGCCGTAGACCCCGCTGGTGTCACCGCCGACCCCGTAGCCCAGCGTCTCCAGGTCGTCCTGAAGCTGGACCACGTCCTGGCCGGTCTCGCCGGGGACCAGGTTCCGGTAGGCGGGCACGGTCCCGGCCAGGGCGAAGAACGGCCGCTCGGCCACCTCCAGGATGACCTGGCCCTGGCCGACGAAGCTGCCGGTGCCATGGAAGATCTTGGTCACGATCTGCTGGACGTTCTGGCCCGCCGAGCCACCGCCCCCGCCGCCCCCGATGCTGGACGGGCTGACCTCGCGGGGCGGGTCCACCACCGCCTGGCCCAGCACCGTCGTGCTCAGCACCGTACGGACTACCGGCACGGTGAGCTGGGTCGCAGTGGGCGCCTTCGTCTCGGCCGCCTGCTGGGCCGGTGACTTGATGGCCAGGGTCAGCAGCACCGCGCCGACCACGGCGATGACCACGAACACGACGATGGCCAGCGCGATGATTCGGCGGCGGCGCATCCGGTTGTAGGGACGCCGCCCGCTGTCGACCGCGTTGTCCACCGCTGTCACGCTCAGCCTCCGATGTCAGCCAGCGCCGGGCATCGCGCCGCGAGATGGTAAGGGCCGCGCGGCGGTCCCCCTTGGTGCCCCGCCCGCCGCGCGACCATCGCCCGAGGTGGCCGGGCCGCGAACCAGCATGAATCCCCGGCCTCCAGGCACTGCGCGGATTGTGTGTGAGTTGTGCGTGAATATACGGCGCGTGGTTGTCGGCTGACGGGGTTCACACGAAACTCGCATGCAAGCCACACCGGGAATTCCGGCTAGCGTGGTCGGATGACCTGCGAGGTCACCAGGAGGGC
>JBOHCO010000878.1:0-6260 GCA_050698895.1 Streptosporangiaceae bacterium | reverse complement strand
CGGCTGGCCCGCCCGCCGCGGCCGCGGCGCCCTGCCGCCCGCGCCGCCGGGCGATGGCTGGCCGAAGCCGCAGCGTCGGCACGAGGCCACCTTTTCGCTGGCCGGCCGGGCTATGGCCGCCGTGCTGCTCGTCGCGGCGGGCGCGGGCATCGGAGTGCTGCTCCGCCCGCCGGCTAGGAGCGCGGGCGCCGCGAACGGGCCCAGCGCCAGCACGTCGAGCCCGGCCAAGACCGGGGATAGCAGTCACTCGCCCGGCACACAGCCCGGACTGCCGACCTTCCCGCCCAATTTCCCGCCCGGGCCCCTGAAGGTCGCCATGTTCCAGAACCACGGTGACACAGACACCGAGTACGTCGTGCACGGCTTCGGCTGGCCGCCCGGTGGCTCGGTCACGGTGACGGTGGCCGGCGACGGCTCGGCCAGGGAAAACATCGTCGTCGACCGGGCGGGCACCTTCAACTGCGTGATCGGTCATGATCCGGTGTTCTTCACCGGCCCGATCCCGCTGGGCTGGCACCGGATCGTCGTGACGATCCCAGGCGTGGGGACGGCCCGCACCAGGTTCCATGTCACCCCCGGCCCGCCGGGCTCCGGTCTTCCCGCCGGCCCGCCGCCCGGCAACGCTCCGGCCGCCGTGATCGGCTAGCCCGCCCACCGGGCCGGTCCCGGCCGCGGGCGTCAGGGCTCCTGGATCGTCCACCACAGGTCTTCCTGCCGGGAGCACCAGACCGGGTCGTTGAGCCGGCCCAGGTCGGCGGCGGTGATCACCCCGTGCTCGATCAGCAGCCGGACGACCACCTCGTCGGACAGCCGCACGTCGGCGCGGACCAGGCCGCGCTCGGTGATCTTCCGGCGCAGCACCTTGATGTGCTCGGCCACCCGGGCCGACAGCCGGTCGCGGTAGGCCGGGTCGGTCTCGAAGCGCTCCAGCTCGTGATACGCGCCCGTCACCTCCAGCGCGGCGCGGGCGATCTCCGGCGTGCGCGGCAGCGGCTCGGTGGCCGCCGGGTCCAGCAGCCACGGCCGGCACCACATCAGCGCGACCAGGTACAGCTTGGTCATCGGGTCGATGTACAGCGGCAGCACGGTCGCGTCGGCGTCGGCCCGGACCCGCGCGGGGTCCAGGCCCCAGCCATGACCGTTGCCGACCACCATCACCGACAGCGCCTGGCCTTCGTCCAGCATGGTGCGCGAGCCGACCAGCGTCGACCCCGAGCGCAGGAACCAGCCGCCGGAGGGCTCGCCGTTGTCCTCCATCCGGGGCAGCCGGATCCGGTACCCCTCGCCCTCGGTGTACAGGGCGTGGGTGCGGCTGATGTTGGCGATCCAGACCCCGTCGGCGACCGCGCTGATGACCCCGGCCCGGCGGGACAGGCCGCGCCCGACCGCGACGGTCAGGTCCGCGTCGGGGCCGCGGCCGAAGACCAGCCGGCTGCCCTCGGGGATCCCGACGACCAGCCCGGACGGCGTGCTGACGCGAGCGGCGACGTCGCTCGCAGGCCGAGGAGTCATCGTCCTCCTCTGCGCGTCACCGGTCCGGATGCTGTCGCGATCACCAGCGCGGCCGGGCCGACCAGAGCGGGCGGGGGCCTGCCCCGCAGGCTGCCGCCCGGGTCACGAACCGGAACACGGGTCTCGCTTCCGCAGATTGTAGGCCGCGCTGTCCAGGCCGGCGGACCCCGGAATCCGGGGATACCCAGAGGGGAGATTCCACGATTTGATGGCACAGGTCTGGGGCGAGGCGCGCGACACGGCCCGCCGGGGAGGGCTCATGCCGACGGAGACGGCATGAGCTGGGTGGTGTGGCGGGACCCGTCCCGTCTGCCTGGTCCTGGGGGGGAGCCCGGCGGACTCGAGTCCTGTTCCTCGCCCCAGACCCACATCCGCCATGATCACGGAAAGCCGTCAGCGCCATGCGCTGACGGCTTTCCGCGATCATGAAGCCAGCGGCGGCTCCTGGCCGGGACAGTAAGCCCTAGACCCGGGCCGGGGCCGGCCACTGAGGGATGCTGGCCAGGTGCCGCATCAGGTCGGCGAACTCGGCCGGGGACAGGCTCTGCTCGGAGTCCGACAGCGCCTTGTCCGGCTCCGGATGGACCTCCACCAGCAGGCCGTGCGCCCCCGCCGCGCGGGCCGCCCAGGCCATCGGCGCCACGTAGGGGCGGCTGCCGGTCCCGTGGCTGGGGTCGACGATGATCGGCAGGTGGGACCGCTCGCGGACCACGACCACGGCCGACAGGTCGAGCGTGTTCCGGGTCGCGCTCTCGAACGTGCGGATGCCCCGCTCGCAGAGGATCACCTGCTGGTTGCCCTGGGCCACCACGTACTCGGCGGCGGCCAGCCACTCCTCGATGGTGCTGGACAGCCCGCGCTTGAGCAGCACCGGCCGGTCCACCTTGCCCACCTCGCGCAGCAGGTCGAAGTTCTGCATGTTGCGCGCCCCGACCTGGAGGATGTCGGCGGCCGCGGCCATCCGCGGCACCTGGTCCACGGCCATCACCTCGGTGATGACCGGCAGCCCGGCCTCGCGCCCGGCCGCGACGAGCAGGTCGAGGCCGTCCCAGCCCAGGCCCTGGAACGAGTACGGCGAGGTCCGCGGCTTGAACACGCCGCCGCGCAGCACCCGCGCGCCGTGCTCGGCCACGAACCGGGCCGTCGTGGTGATCTGCTCCTGGCTCTCCACCGAGCACGGCCCGGCCATGACCACGAAGCCGTCGCCGCCGATCAGCAGGTCGCCGACGGCGATGATCGTGTCGTCCTGGCGGGCGGCCCGGTCGACGAGCTTGTAGTGCCGGGACCGGGACCGGCCCGAGGCGGGCTTGGGCGCGGCGGCCACGGCTTCCAGCATCTCGGCCGGATCCTGCTCGGACGACACTGTTTCGGAAGGGGGTGGTGAAGTAACCTCCGCGGGCTGGCCGGTCAGGCCGGCGGGCCGGGCCGGCGCCCGCAGCGCCTTGGCCGGGTAGCTGCCCAGGATCTTGACGTAGAGCGCGGCCGCCCGCAGTTCGTCCAGCGCGGCGGCGGTGCGGGGGTCGGCGGTGTTGCCCTCGAAGTCGACGAAGAACATGTACTCCCACGGGCGGCCGGGCCGCGGGCGGGACTCCAGCTTGGTCATCGAGTGGCCGCTGCCCGACAGCACCTCCAGGCAGCGCAGCAGGTCGCCTTCCTCGTGGCCGGTGACCAGGATGAGGCTGGTCTTGCACGGGATGCGCGGGTCCACCGGGGCCGGGGTCGTCGACAGGACCACGAACCGGGTGTAGTTGTCGGTCCGGTCGGAGATGTTGTGCCGCAGCACGACCAGGCCGTAGGCGGCGGCCGCGTCGGCCGAGCCGATGGCGGCGGTGGCCGGATCGCCGGCCTCGGCGACCGCGCGCACGGCCTCGGCGGTGTCGAAGTAGCTGGTCGGGGTGGCCTGCGGGACCGACAGCAGGAACTGCGAGCACTGCTCGAGCCCCTGCGGGTGGGACAGGATCCGGCTCAGCGAGGTCAGCGGCACGTCGGCCACGCCGGCCAGGCAGTGGTCGACCTTCCAGGTCTCCTCGCCGATGATGTACAGCTCGTGCTCGCGCAGCAGGGCGTAGACCTCGTTGATGCTGCCGGCCGTCGTGTTCTCGATGGGCAGCACGGCCAGGTCGGCCTGCCCGGCGATCAGCGCGCCCGCGGCCTCGCGGAAGGTGCGGTAGCCGGTCAGGTCGCCGTCCAGGCCCCGGCCCCCCAGGTACTTCTGGGCCGCGGCGTCGCTGTAGGCGTGGGCCACGCCCTGGAACGCCACCCGGACCCGCCCGCCCGGCTCGCCGTTCAGCCGGCGGGTCTGCTGGGCCACCGAGTCGCTGATCAGCTCGCGGAAGATCCGGCGCACCAGGCTGGCCGAGACGCCCAGGTCGGCGGCCGCGGCCGCGACGCCGTCGAGCACCTGGCGCTCGCGCTCGGCGTCCTGGATGCCGGCCGCGCCGTGCTCCTTGACCTCGGCGATCGCGGTGATGATGTCGTGCCGCTGAGCGATCAGCCGCACGATGCCGCTGTCCACCTCGTCCAGGTCCTGCCGGAGCCCGCCGATGTCCGGAGGCTGTCCGTTCATAGCCGCTCACGCTATCGCATCGGCCCCGTGGCGGCGGCCACCGGCGGGGGCGGGGTTGACACGTTCAAAGCCGGGCTCGGACACTGATCACGATGCGGATCGCGCTATTCGTGACCTGCCTGGCCGACACGCTGTTTCCCGACGTCGGGAAGGCCACCGTCACCCTTCTTGAGCGGCTGGGCCACGAGGTTGACTTCCCCGAGGCCCAGACCTGCTGTGGCCAGATGCACGTGAACACCGGCTACCAGCGCGACGCGCTGCCGCTGGTCCGGCGCTACGTCGAGGTGTTCGAGCGCGGCTACGACGCGATCGTGATGCCGTCGGGGTCGTGCGCGGGCTCGGTCCGGCACCAGCACGCCATGGTGGCCCGGCGGTCCGGCGACGAGTTGCTGGCCCGGCGGGCCGAGGCCGTGGCCGGCCGCAGCTACGAGCTGTCTGAGCTGCTGACCGACGTGCTCGGCGTCGAGGACGTCGGCGCCTACTACCCGCACCGGGTCACCTACCACCCGACCTGCCACTCGCTGCGGGTGCTGCGGGTGGGCGACCGGCCGCTGCGGCTGCTGCGCCAGGTGGCCGGCCTGGACCTGGTCGAGCTGCCCGACGCCGACGTGTGCTGCGGCTTCGGCGGCACGTTCGCGGTCAAGAACGCCGACACCTCCACCGCCATGCTGGCCGACAAGATGCGCAACGTGCTGGGCACCAGGGCCGAGGTGTGCACGGCCGGGGACAGCTCCTGCCTGATGCACATCGGCGGCGGGCTGTCCCGGCTGCGGACCGGGATCCGCACCGTGCACCTGGCCGAGATCCTGGCCTCGACCCGCGCCGACCCGACAGGCCTGGCCTGATGACGTTCCTGGGCATGCCGACCGCGCCGCCGGGCGTCGGCCACCTGCGCGCTCCCGAGCCGTTCCCGGTGGCGGCGCGCCGGGCGCTGGGCGACAGCCAGCTGCGCGGCAACCTGCGCCGGGCCACCGCGACCATCCGGGCCAAGCGGGCCCGGGTGGTCGGCGAGCTGCCCGACTGGGAGGAGCTGCGCACGGCCGGCGAGGCGATCAAGACCCGCACCATGGCCCGCCTGGACAGCTACCTGGAGCAGCTCGAGGAGCAGGTCACCGCCCGCGGCGGCACCGTGCACTGGGCCAGGGACGCGGTCGAGGCCAACGCCATCGTGGCCGGCCTGGTCAAGGCGGCCGGGGCCAGCGAGGTGGTCAAGGTCAAGTCGCTGGCCACCGACGAGATCGGCCTCAACGAGGCCCTGGCCGACGAGGGGATCGCCGCCTGCGAGACCGACCTGGCCGAGCTGATCGTGCAGCTCAACGACGACTGGCCGTCGCACATCCTGGTCCCGGCCATCCACCGGAACCGGGCCGAGATCCGCGAGATCTTCCTGCGCGAGATGGCCGACGTCGACCCGGGCCTGACCGACGACCCGCCCGCGCTGGCCGAGGCGGCCCGGCTGCACCTGCGCCGCAAGTTCCTGTCCGCTCGGGTGGGGATCAGCGGGGTCAACTTCGCCATCGCCGAGACCGGGACGCTGTTCGTCTTCGAGTCCGAGGGCAACTGCCGGATGTGCCTGACCCTGCCGCAGACCCTGATCACCGTCATGGGCATCGAGAAGATCCTGCCGACCTGGGCCGACCTCGGCGTCTTCCTGCAGCTGCTGCCGCGCTCGTCCACCGGCGAGCGGATGAACCCCTACACCTCGATGTGGACCGGGGTCACCCCCGGCGACGGGCCGCAGCAGTTCCACCTGGTGCTGCTGGACAACGGGCGCACCGCCGCGCTGGCCGACGCGGCCGGCCGGGCCGCGCTGCACTGCATCCGGTGCTCGGCCTGCCTGAACGTGTGCCCCGTCTACGAGCGCGTCGGCGGCCACGCCTACGGCTCGGTCTACCCCGGCCCCATCGGCGCCATTCTGTCGCCGCAGCTCACCGGGGTGGAGGGCAATCCCACGCTGCCGTACGCCTCCTCGCTGTGCGGTGCCTGCTACGACGTCTGCCCGGTGAGGATCGACATCCCGTCGATCCTGGTCGAGCTGCGCGCCCGGCACGTCGAGGCGGCCCGCCACGACCGCCGCCTGCCTGGCCCGGAGGCCATCACCATGGCCGCAGCATCCTGGGTGATGGCCAGCGGCGGCCGCTACCAGGCCGCCCAGCGGGCCGCGCGGGCCGGCCGCGCGCTC
>JBOHCO010000877.1:0-5147 GCA_050698895.1 Streptosporangiaceae bacterium | reverse complement strand
CCAGGAACCCGCCGCGGGCGATGTTGCTGCCCCAGTAGCCGAAGCCCGCGCTCATCGGGTCACCCCGGCGCAGCGGCCGGCCCGACGCGCTGGCCAGCCCGAGCGCCGTCCGCTCCCCGCTGAGCAGAACCGGGTGATAGGCGTGCGGCAGCCCGATCGGCGCGTACAGCGAGAACGCCTGGTGCTCGGTCATGCCGGGCCGCACGCCGGCCAGCAGCCGGCGCATGGCCTGGGACCCGTGGGTGGCCGCGAACTCGAAGCAGGCGATCTGGTCGGCGTCATTGACCAGCCGGAGGCCGTCGCCGGGCCGCACGAACAGCGCCGACGCGTTGACCGGCTCGCAGCCCAGCGCGCGCAGCTCGGCGACCAGGAACGCCGGCACCTCGATCCAGTCCGCGGCGCCCTCGCCGTCGGCCGGGCCGAAGTACTTCCAGCCCGCCAGCCCGACCCGCCCGGCCAGCCCGGATGAGGCCAGGATCTGGCCCAGCGTCTTCGACTCCGACCGGGGCTGGTTGACCAGGCTCAGGCTCTGGCACAGGATCACCTCGACCTCAGGCGGCGCCACCGCCGCGTAGGCCGCGCCCTCGTTGCCGACCAGCAGCGCGGGCGCGCGGCCCGGCACCAGCAGCAGCAGCGCCTCCTCGAACCGGGGGTCGAAGCCGGTCAGGTAGGACAGGTTGGCGAAGTGCTCCCGGTCGGCGTACACCACCAGGGCGTCCAGCCCGGCGGCCGCCGCCGAGCCGGCCGCCGCCGCCAGGCGGGCCTGGTAGGCCGCCTGCGGCAGCGACGGCTCGACCTCGGGCAGCCCGAAGTCGGGCAGCCCGATCTCGGCCAGCTCGACTCCCGCGCTCACCGTCACGCGCCGGCGGGGGCGTCGGGGCCCGGCTGGGCCGCGGGCGCGTCCCAGTCCACGTCGCCCGCGGCGTCACTGCGCGAGCCGACCAGCACGGTCGCGCCGCGCTGCAGCACGCCCGGATGGCGCGACTCGCGCCACAGCATGTACCCGAAGCCGATGATCAGCGTCAGGATGAAGATGTACGGCGTGATGTTGACCGGCCAGGCCGGGACCGGGTAGACGGTCACGAACAGCACCGGCAGCAGCGCCAGCGTGCCGATCCAGGGCAGCACGCCATGCCGCCAGATGTTGAAGTCGCCCGGGTGCTCGCGCCGGATGTAGGCGGTCAGGGCCAGGTTGGCCAGCACGTACAGCACGATCACCGCCAGCGTCGTGATGGTGCCCAGGAAGCCGAAGATGTCCGAGGGCTGCAGCAGCAGGCCGACGAGCAGGATGGCCACGATGCCGGCGACCTGCTGGAAGGCGATCGCGAACGTCGGGGTGCGGTGCACCGGGTGGATCCTGGCGAACCGGGACGGCAGCGTGCCCGCCTCGCCCATGGTGTACATCACCCGGGACGCCGCGTTGGTGCAGGCCAGCCCGACGCCGATGGCGCTGTTGACCAGGGCGATGATCACGAACCACCAGCCCGCGCCCCACAGCGAGTGGCCCAGCGCGTAGTAGGGGTTGGCGTTGGTCGCGAACAGGTTCATCCGGCCGGTGCCCCAGCCGATCGCGCTGGCGTAGGAGGTCAGGACGTAGAAGCCGCCGATCAGGAACAGCGACAGCATGACCGCGCGGCCGATGAACTTGCCCGGCCGCCGGGTCTCCTGGGCCAGCGGCGCGGGCGCCTCGAAGCCGCTCAGCGCCAGCACCGAGAACACCATCCCGGCCAGGATGCCGCCGAACGCGTGCGGCGAGTGGCTGGGCTGCAGCGGCGCGACGTAGGACGAGCCGTGGCCGGGGAAGACCAGGAACGTGACCGCCAGCGCCGCCATGATGGCGATCTCGAACAGGCCGAACAGCGCCGTGGTCCGCATCGACAGCTGGATCCCGAAGTGGCACAGGCCCCAGACGACGGCGAAGATGGCCAGCGCGAAGATCCACCACGGGATGTCCGTGCCGGTGGCGTCCTGGATCGTGTTGGAGATCAGGTAGCCCAGGAACCCGATCGCGCCCGCCGGCCCGATGATGTCGTAGACCAGGTAGCTCCACGTCGTCATGAAGCCGGTCCGCGCGCCCAGGCCGCGGGTGACGAACGAGTAGTAGCCGCCGCTGGACGGCATGTACTTCGAGAACTGCGACACCGTGTTGCCGATGAAGAAGCAGACGATCGTCGTCAGGAAGAACGAGATCGGCATGTCCGGCCCGGCCTTCAGCGCGATGACCGGGAACGTGAACACGATGTTGAGCGACGGGGCGATGTGCGTGATGCCCTGGAACACCACCTGCGGGAGGCCCAGGGCGCCGCGGCGGAGCTGCGGCGCGGTGGCGGTGCTGGCTGTCTCGGCAGTCACGGCGGCAACCTCCCTGAAGAGGGGTAGGGCTAAGTACGCAACCGGTTTCGCAAGAATTTAGAACAGGCCGTTAATGGCGTCAATGGCCCACGGCCCCTCAATCGCCCCGGATGAGGACCGAAGGCCCGCCTGGACTGGCAGTAGGCGAGCCCGGGCGGACGAGGTAGGCTCGCGCCATGGCACCGGCGACTGGAGCACGCAACCGCGTGCGTAAAGCTGTGCTGGCCCGCGGGGCCACCCCCCGGATCCTGGCCGTCTGGGGGCGGTAGGTGGCGACGATTCAGGAGGTGGCGCGGGCCGCCGGGGTCGCGCCGTCCACCGTCTCGCGCTACCTGAACGGCCAGCTCCGGGTGTCCCCCGCGACCGAGGCGCGGATGCTGGACGCCGTGCGCGACCTCGGCTACGTGCCGAACGCGCAGGCCCGCAACCTGGCCCGGCGGCGGTCCGGGGTGGTCGGCTTCGTGGTGCCCGAGATCAGCAACCCGTACTTCGGCGCCATCGCCGACTACGTCGTCGACGCCGTCGAGCGGCACGGGCTGCTGGTGCTGCTGTGCTCCACGCGCAGCCAGGCCGTCCGCGAGGCCAGCTACATCGACCTGCTCGCCTCCGGGGCCATCGACGGCATGCTGTACCTGGGCTCGTTCCGCTCCAACGAGCGGCTCGCCGCGGCCATCCGGGGCGGCCTGCCGGTGGTGGTCATCGACGAGCCGATCGCCGACGTGCCCGACGTGCACACCGTGGTCATGGACGACTACGCGGGCGGCTACCAGGCGGCCAGCTACCTGGTGGCGCTGGGCCACCGCCAGATCGCGTTCGTGAGCGGCCCGGCCGAGCTGGCCTCGGTCCAGGAGCGGCGGCGCGGCTACGAGGACGCGCTGCGCAAGGGCGGCATCGACCCGGCCGAGCAGCTGGTGCTGGCCGGGCACTTCACCGAGCAGTTCGGGATGAGCGCACTGCCCCGGCTGCTGGCCGGGCCGCAGCCGCCCACCGCGGCGTTCGTGGCCAGCGACTACATCGCGCTGGGCATGCTGTCGGCGGCCGAGACGCACGGCGTGCGCGTGCCCGCCGACCTGTCGGTGGTGGGCTTCGACGACATCAGGTTCAGCCAGTACGTGCGGCCCCGGCTGACCACGATCAGGTCGCCGCTGGAGCGGCTGGCCCAGGTCGGGGTCGAGTTGCTGTTCGAGCGGCTGGCGGGCGGGGACGCCGGCGCCCGCACCGAGGTGCTGCCGGTCGAGCTCATCGTCAGGGAATCGGCCGGCCCGCCGCCCCCCGCGGCCAGCTGAGCGGTCAGGCGACGAAAGGCGGGATCATGCGCGTGCTCCTGTGCGGCGAGAGCTGGGTCACCCACAGCCTGCACATCAAGGGCGTCGACTCGTTCACCACCAGCTCCTACGTGGAAGGCGCCGACCACCTGCGCGCCGCTCTGGAGCAGGGCGGCGTCGAGGTCGACTACCTGCCGGGCCACCTGGTGCCCGCCCAGTTCCCCGCGTCCGCCGCCGACCTGGCCGGCTACGCCGCGGTGATCCTGAGCGACATCGGGGCCAACAGCATCCTGCTCGCCCCGCAGACCTTCGAGCGATCCGAGCCCGCGCCCGACCGGCTCGCCGCGGTCGAGCAGTACGTCCGCGACGGCGGCGGCCTGCTGATGATCGGCGGGTACCTGTCGTTCGCCGGCATCGACGGCAAGGCGCGCTACCACGACACTCCGGTCGAGGCCGCGCTGCCCGTGCTGATCAGCGCCACCGACGACCGGGTCGAGCGGCCCCAGGGCACCGCGCCCCAGCCGGCGGCACCGGGCCACCCCGTGCTGCGCGACGTGCCCGACGGGCCGTGGCCGGACCTGCTCGGCTACAACCGGGTTACCGCGCGGCCAGAGGCTGAGGTGCTGGCCCGTTGCGGCGACGATCCGCTGATCGCGTGCTGGGAGTACCACGCGGGGCGCAGCGCGGTCTTCACCTCGGACTGCGCCCCGCACTGGGCGCCGCCGGCGTTCATGGCCTGGGCTGGTTATGGAGCGCTGTGGCCGGGGCTCATCCGGTGGCTGGGCCGGTCCTAGGACCCGGTTTCTCCGGGAGCTGACTTCAGGGGGTGACTGCCTGGCCTGTGACCGGGGGATTCAGGCGGCGGTGGCGGGCGGGCCGTGTGCTGGCGGGTCGGCCCACAAAGTGTCCTGGCCGGGTGGTGGTCCGTGGCTGTGCAAGGTCCGGCGGCCGTCGGGGCTGGTGGCCGTGGTGGTGCCGTCGGCGTGCAGGTGCAGGGTCCAGCCCCAGCGGTGCACGGCGATCAGGTGATGGAACGCGCAGAGCAGGGTGAGGTTGTCCAGGCGGGTGGGGCCGCCCTGGGACCGGGGGATCAGATGATGGACGTGGCAGCGGACGGGCGGTGCGGTGCAGCCGGGGAAGGAGCAGTGCCGGTCCCGCTTGATGACGGCGCGGCGGAGGTGGGGCGGGACCTGCTCGGTGGGCTGGCCGAAGTCGAGGGGGAGGCTGGGTGCGGGGAAGAACCCGCCGGTGAGCTGGGTCCGCAGGTAGGAGGCGAGCCCGGCGGGGCCGGAGAGCAGGCTGACGGCGTAGCGGAGGAGCGTGTCCTGGAGCCGGGCCAGGCCCCCGGAGGTCAGCGAGCTGCCGCCGGGGGCTGGGGTGGGGCCGGGTGCGGCGGTCAGGCCGGGCGGGACCGGGCTGGTTGTGGTGGGCTGGCCGGGTGCCGCAGGCTGGCCGGGCACGGTGGCGGTGGCGGGCCGGCCGGTGGCGGTGCGGGTGCCGGGCCGGCCGGTGCTGGGCAGGGCACCGGGG
>JBOHCO010000876.1:0-6187 GCA_050698895.1 Streptosporangiaceae bacterium | reverse complement strand
GAGCACTGGGACACGTGGACCCGCCGCCACCAAGCCCGCGCCCGATGGTTCCACAAACGCGCCAGACTCGCCCGCGACGCCAGCATCTCCCTGGTCAGCTAGCGAATGGCGGCTGCCGTACCATGCGGGCCCGGCCTCGATCAAGTTGGGTACCGTCCGGCCAACAGAAGGGCTGACCCAGGCGACCGTGCCGGCCAACAGTCCGACGGAGCCTAGGGCCAGCGTGCGCGGGCCTTTACCGCTCTGTCATATTCGCTGGATCGTATCCACGGCTCGGGATCGTCCCTATGGGCATCTTCGTCGGGCCAGGGCGCTGGGCAGTACCGGTGGCCGACCGGCTGGGATACCGTCGTCGGGTAGCAGGCAATCCTGCCGCCTACCGCCAGCAGGCGGAGCGGTCGCAGAAGCTCGGCACGGAGGCGGGCGGGCATGGGGTGGCGTGAGTCATGACTGGGGTCCAGGCAGCGGGGACAGCATGCCGCCATCGCAATGGGCCGACATTGGCGGTTTAGTACATTACGTCGACTACGGCGGCCCGGAAAACGGACCGCGACTGGTGCTGCTCCATGGCCTGGGTGGCTCGCTGCTGAGCTGGGCCGCCGTGGCTCCCGCGCTGGCCCGAACTGGCCGTGTCATCGCGTTTGACCTGCCTGGCTTCGGCCGCACACCGGGCAGCCCCCGCCCAGTGACACTGGACGCCAACAAGGTGCTGCTGCGCCGGTTTCTCGCGCAGGTCGCCGGGGAGCCCGCGATCGTCGTCGGCCATTCGATGGGCGCCACCATCGCCGCGATGCTGTCCGCGGAGCATGCCGCCAGCACGGCGGGCCTGGTGCTAGTCGATCCCGCCGTGCCGTGGCAGTTCGAGGGGTCGGGCGGCGGCCTCCGGCTGAGCGATCTGGTCTCTGGGCTAGTCCAGAAGGCCGCCACGCCCGGCCAGGCGAGCCAGCAGGGCCGGGTCATCCTGGAACAGGCCCTCCGGCTGGCTCAGACGGGCTACGAGCGGGCGTCCCAGATCCAGGCCCAGGGGATCGAGCGGAACCTGGCCGCCATCCGTGCGCGGCTTGACAACGGCGAGATGAACAGCGACATGCTCGCCGCCGCCAGGTCACTGACCCTCACCGTGGGGCGGCGCAGGCAATTCGCTGCCATGCTCGGCCGGATCAGCGTGCCGGTCCTGATGCTGCACGGGGACCGGGACAGATTCGTGCCGATCGGGGCCGCGCGGGCAACGGCACTTGCCAACCCGGCCTGGCAGTTCGAGGTCGCGAAAGGAATCGGCCATGTTCCCCAATTGGAAGATCCCGAGTGGACGACCGCACGCATCTTGTCCTGGATCAGCGCGGAGGGTGCCGAGGCGACCCGAGTGGCCCGGGGGGCCCGAACATCTGGCCGCCTGCCTGCCGATACGGGAAACGTGATCGCCGGGACGGCCGAGGAAGATGATAGGCCGACGTTACGAAAGGGGCATGTTGGACGTTAGCCCCCAAAAGATTTGTGATACGGATACTCTTCCGTCAGCATGCCCTACACATGTAACTAAATAGGGCCGTGCGGAGGAACGCTCACGTATGCTATGGTCCGGCCACGTTGATACCTCCGGGCGGCTAACTTGCGGGTCGATGCGCGGGCCGATCGGAGCGGGGCAAGAAGGTGGGGCCCAGCATTGCCGGTTATTGCTCTGTCAGCTGACGAACCTTGACCGCCGTGGACGCCGAAGCGTACACCACGTCACCCGGCTATCTGTCCGACCTGGACGTCACACGCCGCATATGGTCGGAGCCTGTTACGGCAGGGACGGCGGGCGCCTACGTGTTCCTGGTTTACCTATCCCTGCCGACACTCCTAGATGTCCGCTCGCATAGCGGACGACCGGCCCGTTCCGCATTGGACGGCGAGCGAGAGCGGACGTTTCTCATGAATATAACGGGCTGCGCTGCGCAAGATCCCTGGCGAGGTGGGATAGGCAACCCACGGGTTCGCCGCCAGGCCCGCCTGCTGGGCCGGTATCACGCCAGGTTCAGCGGAATGCGGCCCGAGTACCTTGACTTTATCGGCGCAGTCATCACGATGGCGCCGCTTGAGGCTCGGCCGGAACTGCGATCACCCGGCTGTGACCAGCCCCGGCGGGGCTACTGGCGCTACATGACCTGCGCGGTATCGCTGCTGGGTGCCGACATCGGTGACGAGCCAGCGGCCAGGGGCCGGTGCCAGCGCTTCATCGACGCCCATGCGGCACCCTCCGGTGAGGGCGAGCGGCTTTACGAGTCCCTCTATGCCCACCACCCTCGGTATGTCGAACGGGCCGTGTCGTTGCTTCCGCCGCCGGCCCGTGCGATCATCGACGATCTCGCGAAGAGCCCGACATGCTAGCCGCCCTGCACGAGAGGTATGCGCCTCAACTGGCCAAACTCGATGAGCTCATGCTCGGCGAGCTGGCGCGGTGGCGCAGCGCCGACATCGATCACCTGTGGTCGCTCACTCAGGCGCAGATCCAGCGGCACGGCAAGCGACTGAGACCGCTGCTGTCGCTGACGATGGCCGAGCATCTCGGCGGCGATCCCGGCTTCGCGGTGCCGGGGGCAGCCAGCGTCGAGCTTTACCACACGGCGTCGCTGATCCTCGATGATGTGCAGGATCACTCCGAGATCCGTCGCGGCGAGCCCACCATCAATGCCAGCTTCAGCCCGAGCACGGCCGTCAATGTCGCCCTTTTCGTGCGCTCCCTCGCCTACCACCTCGTCAACGGCTGCACCGATACCGATCCCGCAGAGCGACTGCGCATTCATCAAGAGCTGGACGAGGCTGCCACCCATCTCATACTCGGCCAGAGCATCGACATCGGCTGGCATGAGAAGTGGTACCCCACCTATGGTGATTTCCCCTACGACCGGATGATCGCGGGCAAGAGCGGGGCGCTATTCGGCTGCGCGGCGGCCATCGGTGCCTGCGCTGCCGGGTCCGGCGTGGCGACGATCACCTCTGCGCGTGACTACGGCACGGCGTTCGGGGCCCTTTACCAGATGGTGGATGACTATCTGGACGTGTTCGGCGATGAGACGATCCTGCGCCGACCCCGGTTCGACGATTTTCGCGAGGGCAAGATGACCGGGCCGGTCATCTGCCTGCTGTCAGAACTGCGGAACCAGGGGCTCCCGCAGGACATGGACCTGGTTATGCGCGGCCTGGGAGGCAGCAGTCCCGCGGTACGCGACTGGGAATGGCTGCTCGGGCTCATGCAGCAGCACGATGTGGCCGGAAAGCTGCGAAAGGAGATCTCCGAACGCGCCGCTCGCCTCGCCGACCCGGCCATTGACGCCGGCCGGCGCGGGCCGGCGAGCTTTACCGAGCTGGTCGAGCTGATCGTTGCCCCGGCATGTCAGGCATGACCGCGCGGCAGCACCTGGCTCCGCACGCCCTGCCGCGCCCGACCGGGCGGCTGTCTCCCGGCCGGCGGCTAGCCGACCTGGTCGTGCTGATTCGACTGCCCAGCTGCCTGGCCGGCGGCGTCAGCGTACTGCTGGGCATTCACCTGACCGCCGGGAACACCGGGCCGCCTGTGCTGTCGGCCGTGCTGGCCATGCTGAGCATGTTTTTCGCCGTCGCCGCCGCGAACGCGATTAATGACGTCCTCGATCTCGACACCGACGCCCTGGCTAAGCCAGGTCGGCCACTGCCTGCGGGCCGCATCTCCAATCAGGCCGCGCTGGGGGTGGCCGCGTGCGCGGCCGCGCTGGCCGTTGTCGCGGCTGGGCTGCTCGGGGGCTACGCCTTGCTCTGGGCTATCGTCCTGCTGGTCCTGGCGTTCTGGTATTCCTATCGCGCCAAGGGCACAGTGCTGCTCGGCAACTGCATCGTGGCCTGCTGTGCCAGCTCGCCCATCCTTTTCGGATCCCTGGTTACCCGGCGCGCCGACGTGCTGGCCTGGACCGCGACTGGCCTTTCGTTCGCCTTCATGCTGGCTTACGAAACGCTCAAGACCATCGCGGATCGCGAATCTGACAAGGTGTGCCGGATCCGTACGTTCGCCACAGAGGCTGGCATCCACGCGGCTGTCCTGCTCTTCCGGGCCCTCATCGCGCTGCTCGTCCTGGCGGCCGGCGCGGCCAGTGTGGCCAGTCCGCATCCGGTGCCCTACCTCCTGGCCCTGGCGATCACCTTCGTATCCCCGGCCCTGACCGCCGTGGTGACACTGGGGAGTTCTCCGCGCCCCGAGGCCATCCGCGTCAGCGTCTTCTTCATGAGATCAGCGTGGTTCCTCGGAATTATCGCGTTGTGGCTGCTTCGTTAGGCTGACATGGACGATGACCAGATGCTGCTGAAGCTGAGCGACCCGGAGGCCCGTAGCCGCGGCGTCGCCGGGTCCAAGGCCGCAGCGCTGGCTACGCTCTGCCAGGCCGGCTTTCCCGTGCCCGACGGAACCGTCCTGACCACCAGTGCCCTCGAGGCCCTCGAGTCCCTCGGGGCCAGCGGAGAGATGACCGCCGAGCCGATCCCGGCCACGCTGCGCGCCGCGCTGGACGCGCTCGGCGAGCGCTACGGCACGACGCCAGTAGCCGTGCGATCCTCCGCTCTGGCCGAAGATCGACCGGACGCCACGTTTGCCGGACAGTACGTGACCGTCCTTGACGTTCTCGGGCCGGCGGCCATCGAGGCGGCGGTACGCAGCTGCTGGAACTCACTCATATCGCCAGCGGCCAGCGCCTACCGCCAGCATGCGCAGGACACCGGGCAGCTGGCGATGGCGGTGCTCATACAGCCCATGGTTCAGGCCGAGGCGGCGGGCGTCGCGCTCGGCGCCGACCCGCTGACCGGTGACCGGTCACGCGCCCTGATCAGCGCCGTACGCGGGCTGGCCGCCCCGCTAGTGTCTGGCCAGGCGGCGGCCGAGGACTGGGATGTAACGGACGCCGGGGCCTCCTGCCGCAGGACGGACCCCGGCGTGCTGACCCCCGATCAGGCGGCGGCCGTTGCCGCGGTGCTCAGGCGGGTCGAGGATCTCATGGGCGCCCCGCAGGACCTTGAGTGGGCCATCGCCGCCGGCGAGATATTCATCCTCCAGGCGAGGCCGATGACCGCTGTGCCGCCTCGGCCGGCGTGGCCGGCCCCCCGGCGCGGGGTGTGGCTGCGAACCATCCGCCTCGGCGAGTGGCTGCCCGAGCCCATCACGCCCTTGTTCGATACCTGGCTGCTAGAACGGCTGGAAGGGCAGTTCCTGCGGTGTCAGAAAGACCAGGGCGGAATCAATGCGCCGCCGCCCCTGCACGTGACGGTCAACGGCTGGTACTTTCACTCGCCCATCGGGAGCGGGCGTCAGACACTGCTATTTCGCGGGATGCTACGCCGACCGCGGCTAGCCATCGCGACCACCTGCGCCTCACGCCTGGCGCCCGTCGCGGACCGGCTGTTCTTCCGCGACCCCGCCGGCCGATGGCAGCGCGACGTGCTGATCCCTTATCAGGGCGCGGTCGCGCACAGCGAGCAACAGATGCAGTCAGCCCAGGCCCCGGAGCTGATCCGGATGGTCGACCAGCTCGCCGACCGGGCCGGGGACTTCTTCTGGTGGTTCACGCTGTGCGGCGGGGCGGCCTGGCGATTCGAGATCGCGCTGGCCCGCTTTCACCACCGCCACCTGGCGGGCAAGGTCGACCACTCGTACCAGGTCCTGCTCGGCGGTCTCGGTCTGCCCGGCTCGCACCAGCACTCGGTGCACAGCCTCGACTGGTTCCGCGAGACGATTGGCGAGCTGCCTTCAGCCGCGCGCGGCCCGCAGCATGCTGCCACCCGTCACGAGGAAGCGGCCACCAGGCGGCGCGGCGCCGAGGCCGACTGCCGGGCCGCGCTTGCTCCGCGGCCGCGGCTCCAGGCCCGGTTCGTGACGCTGCTCGCCCTGGCCCAGCGGTATGCGACCATCAGGGCCGAGCAGGCTGCGTGGTTCACGCTGGCCTGGCCAGTGCTGCGGCAGTGCGTGCGGCGCCTGGGCAGCATGATGGCTTCCGACGGTGTGCTGGGCGCGGCCGACGATGTCTTCTTCACCACCCGCGAAGAGCTCGATGATTACCTGACCGGAAGCGTGGCCGGGCCGCTGGAGATCCGGGTCCGCGACCGCCGCGCGGCCTGGGAGGCTCAGCGCCGTCTGGCCCCGCCGCTGAGCTTGGGCAAGCCGCCGTTGCTGCTGGCCAAGGTGCTC
>JBOHCO010000875.1:0-6998 GCA_050698895.1 Streptosporangiaceae bacterium | reverse complement strand
CGCCGGCCCGGCCGCCGCGCTGGGCGAACACGTCGTAGGCCTGCGGCTCCTCGACCTGGCTGCCGCCGATCACCAGGCTCGGGGACCTGTTCCAGACCTCGGCCGGGGAGTCGGGGCCGTAGTACTCGGTCTGGGTGGCCGGCGCGGGCAGCAGGTCATCCACCCCGGCGACGAAGTACTCGTCGGGTGCGAACGTGGTGTCGCTCGGCTCGGCCACGCCGGGCTGAGCCGAGTGGTACCGGGCCGTGACGGTGGTCAGCGTCCGGTCGCTGACCTGGTACGCGGTCGCGCTCGGGATCCTGCCCTCGGAGTAGAACTTGAGATCGTACTGGTAGGGACTGCTGGCCAGCCCGGCCACGCGGATCCGCACGCTGCCGCGGGCCAGCAGGTGCTCGACCGCGTGCGCCTGGGCCGGGGTCAGCGACGCGAACGGGATGCTCACCTCCGTGCCCTCGGCGTAGAACCACTGCGGCTGGACCGGCATGCCGCAGGTGGCCGTGCCCACGCTCGGCGGCAGCGTCGAGTCGACCAGGACCCCGGCCGCCCCGGCCGCCAGCGCGTTCTGCAGCTGCGAGTTCTCCACCAGGCAGCCGCCGACCTTGGGATCGAGCTTGATCAGCGCCAGCTTGCCGCGGACGTTGACCTTGCTGAACTGCTCCTTGGTGCCGATGCCCGCGGCGACCACCGGCAGCGTGCGCGTGCCGGAGAACAGCGCGAACGGGTCGCCCGGCGCCGAGGCGTAGCTCGGGTAGTAGGGCTGCAGCGTCAGCCGCTGCGGCGACGTCACGCTCATCGCCAGCGTCGGCGAGTACATGATCCAGCTGCTCGAGTAGTCGAACGCGCCCACGGTCACCGGGCGGCTGGGGATCACCCAGGCTCGCTGGTAGCCGTAGGTGATGAACGTGAAGTTCATCCCGAACGTGGCGTCCGGCAGCATCCGGTAGGCCTCCAGCGCCAGCGCCACCGGGTAGCTCGCCCGCGGCGTGGCCACCGTGATCTGCCGCGCGGTGTTGGTGTTGACGGTGAACCCGGTGTCGCCCGCCACCGTGATCTGCGGGACGGTCAGGTCCAGCTGCTGCTCCTTCTTGTCCTGGTTGAAGATGGCGAAGCCCGAGGCCATGTAGGTCCCGACCGGGACGCTGTAGGTGACCTGGTACGCCCGGCACGGGTCAGTGCCCGCGGCGCAGCTCACGCCCGTGGGCTGGAAGCCCTGGCCGGTGCCGTCGCCGCTGGTGCCGAGCAGGCTGAAGTCGGGCAGCACGCACAGCGTCTGCCCGTTCCCGCACCAGCGCGACTTGCTGGCCGGCCCGTCGATCGTCTCGGTGACGGTGTAGAGCTGGCCGTCCGCGGGCGCGGCGGCCGGCGCGGAGCCTTCGGAGTGGCCCGCCAGCCAGACCCGCGTGAGGCCGCCCGCCAGCGAGGCTTTCATGGCTCCGTAACGGGCCGCGGTCCGGCCGGTGATGGCGGCCCAGAACCGGGTCGCCTGCCCGGCGGCGACGCGGACCCGCACGGTGCCGGTGCCGGCCGACACGCTGGTCACGCTGGCGCCGGGCAGCGCCCGCGCGGCGCTGGCCAGCGCGCCGGCAGCTAGATGAGCTGGATGACCGCCGTAGCGCAGCACCAGCGGCAGCGTGGCTCGCGGCCCGGTGTCGCCGTGCCGGATCAGCCAGCTCAGGTCGAACAGGCCCCGGTCCAGCCGCCCGCTGAAGATCAGCCCGGCCGCGTCCGACGGCGTGGCCTGGAAGGTGCTGATGCGGCCGCGGTCGGCCACCGCGCTGACGCTCAGCTCGGGGCTGGCCGCCGGCGAGGGCACCGTGGTGACCGAGTACCGGCCGCCCTTGGCCGCGGTCAGCCGGACCTGGTCCCCGGTGATCAGCGTGACCGTGTAGGACCGGCCCCGCAGCCCGGGCAGGGTCACCAGCCTGGCTGGCGCCGCGCCGGCGTGACCAGCGGCGGGGTGCCCGGCCGCGGTCGTCACGGCGCGCGGGGCAAGCGGTGCCGCGGGCCGGGCCGCCGCGCTCTTCCCGGTCAGCGCCCAGTCCCGGCGGGTCAGCCGGCCCGCGGTGACCGGCACCGTGGCCGACGCCGCGGCGTAGCCGCCCGCGCTCGCGGTGAACGTGCGCCGGCCGGCCGGGCTGAACACCTGGTACAGCCCGCCGGACAGCGCCGGGTTGCCGGTGGCCGCCGCGATGCCGGAGCCGGTGCCGGCCGCACTGCCGGACGCCGTCACCGTGGCCCCGTCCACCGGCCGGCCCGAGCCGTGCTGGGTGACCAGCCCGGTTACCAGGCCGCCCCGCAGGGCCGCGCAGCCGGGGGTGCCGATGAGCACGTCGCCCACCGACCACCACCAGGCGTCATCGCCGGCGTAGCGGAACCGGACCCGGACCCCGGACTTGCCCGCCGCCCGCGGGATGGGGACGCTGACCGGGCCGACCGCGTCGCCGGTGCCGTGATGCCAGACCGGAGTCCAGGTCCGGCCGTTGTCCGTGCTCAGGTCGATCTCGGCGTGCTGCCCGAGCCCGCCGTAGTAGCCGGAGGCGAACCGGATGGCCGGCGCCGACTGGCCGGACAGGCTCACCGCCGGGGAGGTCAGCGAGCTGTCCATCCGGCCGCCGCTGGTCCCGGAGTCGGCGATGGCGAACTGGTCGCCGGAGTCGGTGTCGCCCGGCGCCGGCCGGCTGCCGGGGTTGTCGAACCGCCAGCCCGCGCGGGTCCCGGCAACGGTCCAGCCGGCGCGCGGGCTGCCGCCGGCCCAGCCGCTGAAGTCCTGGGTCAGCCCGGCCGGGCCGTAGCCGGGTGCGGCGCACGCGGCCTTGTCGGCCTTGAGCGCGAAGTGACGGGACTGCGTGCCGGTGCCGACCGACAGCGTCACGTCCTGCTCGGCGTAGCCGTCGCCCGCGGTGCCCAGCACCTCGGGCTGGGCCGAGGTGACCAGGACCGGGTACCTGGCCGGCCCGGCCAGCACCACCCGGTAGCGGCCGGTGAACGGGTTGGTGTAGACCGGGGCGCCGGGGTAGCCGCCGCCGATGGTGATCTTCGCGTAGAGCGGCCAGCCGTGACCGGACCCGTCGGTGACGGTGCCCGAGACCGTGGCGTGCGGCAGCTCGGCCAGCGAGAAGCTGGCCTTGGCCGAGCCGTTCGCGGGCACCTTCTCGGTGCCGCTGTGGCCGGTCTGGTAGGCGTACATGGCGGCGCTGACCGTGTAGCTGCCGGCCGTCACGCCCAGCGTGTACGTGCCGCTGGCGCCGGTCCGCGTCGCGTAGTTGCCCGGGCTGGCGGTGATCGTCACCCCGGCCACCGGCTGGCCGGTGCGGGCGTCGGTGACCTTCCCGGTGATCTGGCCCTGCGGCCCGCCGGAGAACGCCTTGACCCCGTCCGGGCTGCCCAGGCCGGTGGGCCCGTCCCAGCCCTGGCCCGCGGTGCACAGGACGTCGCCGCAACTCCCGTTCGAGCCCTGGGTGATGTCGAACAGGTCGCTGGCCTGGCTGGGGTCGTGGTACGGGTAGTTCACCGGGTAGGTGCCCGCCACCGGCGCGCCGGCCAGCGCGTACATCGAGGTGATCAGGGGCGAGGCCAGGCTGGTGCCGCCCACCTGCACCCAGCCGCCCTCGCCGTTGGGCAGCAGGGTGTCGTAGATGCCCAGGCCGCTGGCCGGGTTGGCGTCGGCCGACACGTCGGCGGTGGCCCGCATCGTGCAGTCGGTGGTGATGCCGAGCTGGTACTGCGGCTGCGGCTCGATCGTGGAGCACCCGGAGCCGCCGCTGTCCCACGCCGTCTCATCCCAGCCCCGGGAGACGGAGGGGTCCTTGGCCAGCGTGGTGCCGCCCGCGGCGGTCACGTCCGGATCCGACGACGGCCACTCGACCAGGTTCCCGGTGTCGCCGGTGGAGACCGTGACCGCCACTCCGGGGTGCTGGTAGGCGCTGTCGTAGGCCAGCAGCGACGGGTCCTCGTTGGCGCCGTAGGAGTTGGAGATGAACTTGGCCCCCAGCTTGACCGCCTCGTTCTCGGCCGCGGCCAGGTCGGCGATGCTCGGGCTGCTGCCCTCCACCAGCAGGATGTGACATCGCGGGCACGCCGACGAGACGGCGTCCAGGTCCAGCGAGGTCTCCAGCGCCCAGCCCGAGTCATCGGCCGGGTAGGCCGTCCCGCCGGCCTGATTGACCTTGCGGAAGCAGCCGTTCGCCGTGGTGCAGGCCGGCAGCCCGTAGTGGGAGCGGAACGCGGCCAGGTCCGACGCGCCGTGCGAGTCGCCGTAGGCGTCCACGATCGCCACCGTCTGGCCTGCTCCCGCCGTGGCGGGCAGCCGGTAGGCGGACTGGATGTCGGCCGGGGTCAGCGCCGTGGCGGGCGGGCCCGACCGGTCGGCGGCCGCCCGGAGGTCATGGCCGGCCGGGGTGCGCACGATCGCGTAGCAGCGGGCGTCGCCCGGCTTCGGTGTCACGTTGCAGGGCGCGTTGGTGTTGGCCGCGAGAACGGGCGCCGCGGCCGGTGACGCCGCCGCGGCATGGGCGACGGCCGGGCTGGCCTGGGCCGTCGCGGTACCGAGCAGCGTCAGCGCGGCCGCCGTTGCCGTCCCGGTCACCAGGGAAAGCCATCTCGATCCGCGTATCCGCGTGCGCATCCGATAGCGCATGAGGCTGCCTCCTTCGGGTTGTGCCAGAAGAATCCGTCGGGCCAGAACCGGCGTAAAGGGACATCTGTGGCGAATGTCTGCCGTCGGCACCTTCCCGCCACCGGATCGGCTCCGCCCGTTATGCCTCATTTGTTTAATAAAGGTGGTGCAACTGTTGTTCAGCCGGAGTAAAGATGTGGTGTGGCATTGGGCGTGATTGGCATCGACCCCGACGCCGAGAGCGTGTTCCAGGTGCTGCTGAGCGGGCGGCCCGCCACGGTCAGCGAGCTCGCGGACGCCACCGGGATGCCGCCGCCCCGGGTGCGCGCGGCGGTCGAGGTGCTGGCCGCCTGCCGCCTGGCCGATGTCCGGCCCGGCGCCGCGCCCGGCGGCCAGCCCGCCTACCAGGCCGCCGACCCGGCCATCGCCCTGGACGTCCTGCTGCTGGCCAGGGAGCAGGAGATCAAGAACGCGCGGCTGCTGGCCCAGGAGCTGGCCGAGCGCTACCGCCTGGCCGCCGGCAAGCGCGACCCGGCCGAGCTGGTGGAGGTCGTCAGCGGCAGCCCGGCCACGCTGGAGCGGGTCCAGCAGGCCCAGCGCACCGCCCGCCAGCAGCTGCGCGGCTTCGACAAGCCGCCCTACGGGGGCAACCCGACCGCGGTCAACCAGGTCGAGGCCGGCCTGCTCCGGCGCGGCGGCACCGTGCGCAACATCTACGAGCGGGCCGCCGTCGAGGTGCCCGGCCGGCTGGCCGACCTGGAGGCCGGGATCAGCCTCGGCGAGCAGGCCCGGGTGCTGCCCAGCCTGCCCACCAAAGCGGTCATCGTCGACGACACGCTGGCCATCCTGCCCCTCCAGGCCGCGCCCGAGGCCATCGAGAGCACCGTCGTCGTGCACAAGTCGGGCCTGCTCGAGGCGGTCATCGCGCTGTTCGAGACGCTCTGGGAGCTGGCCATCCCGCTGCGCCTGCCGACCGCCGACTGGGCCGCGCGGGACCAGCCCAGTGCCGAGGAACGCCGCATCCTGGCCCTGCTCACCGCGGGCACTCCGGACGACGTGATCGCCCGTGAGCTGCGGCTCAGCGAGCGGACCTACCAGCGCCGGGTGCGGGGCCTGATGGAGCGGGTGAATGCCCAGACCCGGTTCCAGCTGGCCCGCCAGGCCGCGCGGCGCGGCTGGCTCGACGACGCCGCGCCTGAGGGCACCGCGAAGTTAGGGCAGCGCGCGGTCAGGGCGACGTCGCGCCAGCGCCGCGGAGGGGGGAGAACTCCCTATCGCCAGGGGGCGGCCGGTGCTGTCACCTTTGTTAATGCCCGTATTAATGCCCGAACTGCCGTACTGTACCGCCGGGAGGTCCCATCATGGCCGAGCGCGCCAGTCCCGCGGCCTACATCCGCGGCGGACGAGACGATCAGGCTGCGTTAGGACGCCAGCGCGACGCCGTCGCCGAGGGCAGCCGCCAGCGCGGCTGGCCGCCGCCCGTGGTGTACGCCGAGGACGACGCGGACCTGGCCGGCGGCCGCGCGCCTGAGCTGGCCCGGCTGGCCGCCGCGATCGAGGCGGGCCGCCACGACGCGCTGCTCATCACCGAGCCGGGCGGGGTGTTCGGCACTGCCGGTCACCTGATGGACCTGCTGGCCCGCTGCACCCGCAACGGCGTGACCGTCGGGTTCCTGCTCCCGCCCGCCCCGGCCGGCCCGCCCGTCATGCAGCCCGCCGCCAGGCCCGAGCCGCCCGCCCGGCCCGCGGTGCTGGACGCCCGCGAGGACTGGGCCGTGCTGGCCCGCGCCCGCGTCGAGGCCCTGTCCGGCCTGTTCCCGGCCTGGCGGATCTGGCTTGACCAGGCCGGCTGGCACGCCAGCCGCCGCCAGGCCAGCTACCTCCAGGTCTGCCGCAAGGGCGCGCCCGCCTACAGCGTGCACGCCGGCTCTCCCACCGCGCTGGCCGCTCAGCTGTGCTGGCAGCAGGCCGCCGACCAGCACGCGCCCAACGGCTGCCTGGCCCGCTAAGCTCACCGCGGCCGGGTACCGGATTTCGGGCCTTGTCGGGATCTTCCGGTCCTCCCTAGCATCAGCGAGGGCCCCGCCGGGGCTCGGCTGGTTGCCTACTGAGGCGATCGTGAATGCTGGGACCAGCGGCGCGGGCACCCGGAGGGAGCGGAACACCATGAGCGAGTCGATGGCCTACCGGCAGATGGGGACAGCGGCCCGTAATCAGACCCACACCCTGTTCGCGCAGACCATGGGCTATGTCGCGGGCACCGCGGCGCTGTTCGCGCTCGGCGCCTACCTGGGCCGGAACATGACCGGCGGGCTGGGCATCGTGTTCTTCATCGCCTCCTTCGCCTGCCTGATCGGCATGCGGTTCGCCGCGCGCCGGTCCA
>JBOHCO010000874.1:0-10237 GCA_050698895.1 Streptosporangiaceae bacterium | reverse complement strand
TCCGGCTGGCCAATCCCTACGGCACCTTGTCCGCCACCGGGCTGTCCGGCCACGTCCAGCTGAGCAGCAACAGCGGCGACATCAACGGGACGCGGCTCAGCGGCGACGTGACCCTGCGCAACGCCTTCGGCGGCATCACGATCACCAGCCTGACCGCGACTGACGTCGCCGCCACCGACAACAGCGGCGACATCGTGCTGCGTTTCACCAAGGTCCCCGGGCAGGTGCACGTGTCCGACCAGTACGGCAACATCACGGTGCTGCTGCCGCCGGGGAGCGCGGCCTACCAGGTCCACGCGCCCGTGCCCCCGTTCGGCAGCCGGTCCATCGCCGTGGCCCAGTCGCGGGCGTCCTCCCACGTGATCACCGCGCACGACGCCAGCGGGGACATCACGATCGGGTACTGGTGACCGTGCCGTCCGTAGCAGTGGGGCTGACCTCGGCTGATTGACGCGTTTTTATAACGTGTTCTAGTCTGAGCCGGTGCTCACCCCGCCGCTCACGAAGTCGTTCGCCGACGCGGTGCTCGAGGCCGAGAAGATCATCGTGAGCGCGCCGCACGTGGCGGGCGAGCAGGACCTGGCCGAGGGCTACGACTACCTGGCCGGCAGCATCCGGGCCTCGCTCCAGATGGCCTGGGCCTACCAGCGCGACTTCCCGTACTTCGTCCAGTCCACCGGCCCGTACACCAAGCTGGGCCTGGACAACCCGGACACCCTGTACTTCCACTGCTACCTGCGCGACGACGCGGAGTACGTGGTCAGCGGCCGCCGCGGCAGCACCACCGACCTGAGCTTCCAGGTGCTGAACGGCGACTACTCCCCCGTCGAGGTGCCCGGCAGCCTGACGGCGTTCGACGACCGGGAGGTCGAGACCGCCCCGGACGGCTCGTTCGAGCTGCGCTTCGGCCCGGCCCGCGACGACCCGGAGCCGGGCTACGTGCCGCTGGGCCCCGGCGCGGCCATGCTGCTGGTCCGCGAGGTGTACAGCGACTGGGACCGCGAGCAGCGCGGCACCCTCACCATCCGCCGGGCCGGCCGGGCCGGCCGGGCCCCGCAGGCCCCGGACACGCAGGCGCTGGAGAAGCGCTACCGGGTGGCGGGCAAGATCCTGCTGTCCCGGCTGCGGACGTTCCTGGCCTTCCCCGAGTGGTTCTACCTGAAGCTGCCGGTCAACACGATGACGCCGCCCCGCTCCACCCCCGGCGGGCTGGTCACCCAGTTCTCCTCGGCCGGCCACTTCGACCTGGCCCGGGACCAGGCGATGATCGTGACCGTGCCCGCCGCGGGCCCGCAGGTGGCGCCGTACCAGGGCATCCAGCTCGGCAGCATGTGGTACGTCTCGCTGGACTACATCAACCACCAGACCAGCCTTACCGCCGACCAGGCCCGCATCGATCCCGACGGCCGGCTGCGGTTCGTGATCAGCGAGCACGACCCCGGACTGGCCAACTGGCTGGAGTGCACCGGTCACCGCCGCGGCTACGTGCAGATCCGGTGGCAGCGGCTGGCCCGGCCGCTCACCGCGCAGGACGGGCCGCGGGTCGAGGTGGTCCCCGCCGGCGACCTGCCCCGCCGCCTGCCGTACTACGAGCAGGCCCGGATCACGCCGGAGGAGTACGCGGGCAAGATCGCGGGGCGCCAGGCGGCCGTCGCCCGGCGGATGCTGGGCTGAGCGGGCTGAGGGGAGCTGAGCCGATGCTGCTGGCCGACAAGGTGATCGTGGTGGCCGGGGTCGGCCCCGGCCTGGGCCGGTCCATCGCGGTGCGCGGGGCGCAGGCCGGCGCCGACGTGGTGCTGGCCGCCCGCACCCCGGCCCGGCTGGAGGAGGTTGCCAGGGAGGTCAAGGCGCTGGGCCGGCGCGGCCTGGCCGTCCCCGCCGATATCACCGATCCCGAGGCCGCCGCGCACCTGGCCGAGGCCGCGGTGGAGGCCTTCGGCCGGGTGGACGCGCTGGTGTACAACGCCCTGGCCATGCCGCCCATCGCCGACCTGGCCTCGGTCGGCCTGGATGCCATCCAGGCCGGGTTCGACGCCAACGTCGTCGCGGCGCTGCGGCTGACCCGGCTGTTCATCCCGGCGCTGGCGGCCAGCGCGGGCTCGGTCGTGATGATCAACTCCATGGTGGTGCGCTACTCCCAGCGCACCATGGGCCCCTACAAGCTGGCCAAGGCGGCGCTGCTGGCCATGGCCCAGAGCCTGGCCACCGAGCTCGGCCCGCAGGGCATCCGGGTCAACTCGGTGGCCCCCGGCCACATCTGGGGTGACTCCCTGAAGTGGTACTTCGGCTACCTGGCCCACAAGCGCGGCGTGGACGTCCAGGCCGTCTACGACGAGACCGCGGCCGGCATCGACCTGGGCCGGCTGCCCGAGCCCGACGAGATCGCCGACGCGACGCTGTTCCTGGCCTCGGACCTGGCCCGGGCCATCACCGGCCAGTGCCTCGACGTCAACTGCGGCGAGTACCACCACTGAGGCCGCGATGAGCCCGGGGTTGAAGGGGAAAGGGGAGGCGGGCGGGGTCGGCACCGCGGACAGCCTGCACGCCTCCGCGACCAGGATCACCGGGCTGACCGACTTCGGCGCCGACGACTACCGCGACGGCCTGGCCGTGCTGCTGGAGTCCTGCGCCGCCGACGCCGGCCTGACGCCGCTGGGGGCCAGGGTCATGCGGGCCTTCCTGCGCGGCGCGCTGGTCGCCCGGCTGCTGAGCGAGGCCGCCTGGGCCGCGCATCCCGAGCATGCGAAGGTCGCCATCGAGCGGCCCGTGTTCATCACCGGGCTGCCCCGGACCGGGACCACCGCGCTGCACCGGCTGCTCGCCGCCGACCCGGCGCACCAGGGCCTGGAGCTGTGGCTGATCGAGGCCCCGCAGCCCCGGCCGCCCAGGGACACCTGGCCCGGCAACCCCGTGTTCCGGCACATCCAGGCCGCCTACGAGCAGCACCACGTCGAGCACCCCGAGTTCATGGGCGTGCACTACATCGCCGCCGATCAGGTCGAGGAGTGCTGGCAGCTGCTGCGCCAGTCGATGCGCTCGGTGTCGTACGAGTGCCTGGCCCACCTGCCCCGCTACTCGGCCTGGCTGCGCGGCCAGGACTGGACCGGCGCCTACCGACGGCACCGGCGCAACCTTCAGCTCATCGGGCTGCCCGAGGCCGGCCGGCGCTGGGTGCTGAAGAACCCCAGCCACCTGTTCGCGCTCGACGCGCTGCTGCGCGTCTACCCCGACGCGCTGGTCATCCAGACCCACCGGGCGCCCGCGACCGCGATCGCCTCGGCGTGCAGCCTGGCCGCCCGGGCCTCCGACGGCTGGTCGTCGGCCTTCCGCGGCCCGGCGATCGGCCGCGACCAGCTCGAGCTGTGGGCCAGGGGCCTGGATGAGTTCCTGGCCGTACGGGCCCGGCACGACCCGGCCCGGTTCTTCGATGTCGACCACGACCGCATGGTCGCCGACCCGGTGGGCACCGCCGAGTCGGTCTACGCCCGCTTCGGGCTGCCGTTCACCGGCGCGGCCGCCGACGAAATGCGCGCGCTGCAGGCCGGGAGCGCGGCCGGGCCGGCCGCGGCGCCGCACCGGTATGCGCTGGCCGACTTCGGGCTGACCGCGGGCCAGGTCGACGAGCGGTTCGCCGCCTACCTGGACGGCAAATGACCGAAAGCCATTCTGGAGTTTCCTCCGCAATAGGAGAATAGATCTTCGTAATGGGATCGTTACCCTGGCTGGCTAACGCGCGAGTGTGACCAAGCCGCATACTAAGTGTCCACGTACTGGCGCAGTGGGGAGCTTGGCGCAGTTCACGTGAAGAGCCAGGGGGCGACCGGTTATCAGCGACGCGCAGCAATTACCGTCTGTCACCGGCGTCTTTTCCGACCCGGACCCGAGACGATTTCCGGGCCTTCCCCGCTGCACCGGCCAGCCAGCGTTTTCCCTGGAGGGGATCAATGAGCCAGCCGCCGGACAACGTTCAGCCGCCGCCCGCCCAGGGCGCGACGCCGCCCGAGGGCTACGGCCAGCAGCCGGGCTACGGCCAGCAGCCGGGCTACGGGCAGCAGCCGGGCTACGGGCAGCAGCAGCCGGGCTATGGCCAGCAGCCGGGCTACGCCCCGCCGCCGCAGGGCTATGTCCCGCCGCCCCCGGTCGCCTACGCGGCCGTGCCGGCCATGGCCGCCGTCCCCGCCGGCATGTACCTCGACCAGGAGAGCGGCCTCGCCCTGCCGAACGGGACCGCGCTGGCCACGCCCGGGCGGCGCATCGGCGCCTTTTTCCTGGCCATTCCGCTGAGCATCATCACCCTGGGCATCGGCTACCTGATCTGGGGCCTGATCGTCTGGGGCAACGGCCAGACCCCGGCCCTCCAGGTGCTGGGCATGCGCTGCTGGCGACCCGAGGACGGCCGGGTGGCCGGGTTCTGGTGGATGGCGCTGCGTGAGATCGTCGGCCGCATAATCGACGGCATCCTGTCCGTGATCACCGAGCTGGTGTCGTTCATCTTCATGCTGTCCCGCCCCGACCGCCGGACCCTGCACGACCTGATCGCGGGCACGGTCGTCCTGCACGACCCGGACAACGTCCTGCACAGCTAGCCGCCCGCGCGGGCCCTGTCTGCCTGCCCGACTCGACCTGGACCAGCTCCGGCACCAGCCCAAAGACCTTCTGCACGCGGCCCAGCGCGGCGATCCCGAAGCGGTCGCGAGGATCAGGGTGATCTCGGACCAGGTCATCCTGTCCCCGGCGCAGCTCGCGCTGGCCGGGGCGCTGATCGTGGCGGGAGCGCCGGCCGACGGCGTCCCGGGGACTCCGAAACCCCCCTGATCACCGCCTCCAGCTACGGCGACGCCGAAGTCGCCAGAGTGCTCATCGACGCCGGAGCCGACATCGAGGCCATCTCCGCACCCGACTCCGGCGGCGTGCCCAACGACGGCGTGCCCAACGGCACCGCACTGGAGCACGCGGCGGTGTTCGGCATGACCGAGGTGGTGGATGTCCTGGTCGCCGCCGGGACCAGGATCCACAGCCTGGAGATGGCCGCCGCAGCCGGCGACATCACCCGCTGGCCGCTGCACCGGTTCACGCTGCAGAGCCGGATCCGGGCGCTGGTGTTCGCCGCCGATCACCAGCGGCTGGACGTCATCGACCGGCTCGTTGAGGCCGGAACCCGGTCAACAAGACCGACGCCGAATGGGGACGGCTGCCGCTGCACACAGCGGCAGGCAACCGCCGCGCCGCCAGCGTCCCGCCGGCTGCTCGCCCACGGTGCCGACCCCAGCCTCCGCGACCCCCGCTGGCGACGGCTGATGCACGGCCATTTGCAACGAGCCAATGCACGTGCATCCGCTCTGTTAGAATACTCATATGCCACCAAACGTGGCGGCCCCGCGGGCGGCGTGGCACGGTGCCCGCGGCCGGAGGCTGGCAGCACGGGGAGAGAGAACCATGCAGATCCCGAACGGCATCCCTGGCGACGAGGTACCGGCCCGCTGGCGCAAGAGCACCGCGAGCAACCCGAGCGGCGCGTGCGTGGAAGTTGCCGCGCTGCCCGGCGGCGATGTCGCCGTCCGTAACTCGCGGCATCCCTCCGGGCCCGCGCTGGTGTACACCAAGGCCGAGATCGCCGCGTTCCTGGCTGGCGTCAGGAACGGCGAATTCGACGATCTAGGCTAAGCGCGCCTCGCCCCTCTGGTATGCCGGAGAGTGCCTCAGGCCGCCCGTCGGGCGGTGGTATCGTGTGCACCGGTTAAATGCCATTGTCAGGCCATTCCTCGCCCTGGCCGGGATCGCGGGTCCGGGTGCGACGCCCCGGCCAGGAGCGGTTATGAGCGCAGGGCAGGACGATCCTTCCTCCGAGGGGACCGGGCCTGCTTCTGCTGTGGTCCGGATGATCCTCGGCGGCCAGCTGCGCCGCCTGCGTGAGTCCGTCGACGTCACGCCCGACGCCGCTGCCTGGCGCATCCGGGCCTCCCGCTCCAAGATAAGCCGCATGGAGCACGGCCGGGTCGGATTCAAGGAGCGCGACGTCTCTGACCTGCTCGACCTGTACGGCGTCACCGACGAGCAGGTCATCGCGAGCATGATGGCGCTGGCCACCCAGGCCAACGCGCAGGCCTGGTGGGCCAGGTACGGCGACATCCTGCCCGGCTGGTTCGAGCCCTACCTGGGCCTGGAGGCCGCCGCGCAGCGGATCAGGACCTTCGACCTCCAGTTCATCAATGGCCTGTTCCAGACGCCCGCCTACGCGCGGGCCGTCACCACCATCGGCCTGCGCCGGGCGCCCGAGAGCGAGATCGAGCGGCGCGTGGCGATCCGGCTCAAGCGCCAGGAGCTGCTCACCACGGTCGGCGCGCCCCAGGTCTGGTCGGTCATCGACGAGGCCGCCCTGCGCCGCGCCGTCGGCGGGCCCGGGGTCATGCTCGAGCAGATCTACCACCTGATCAAGATGGCCCGGCTGCCCAATGTCAGCCTCCAGGTCATCCCGTTCCGGGCCGGCGGCCACGACGCCGCGGGCGGCTCGTTCACCGTGCTGCGCTTCAGCCAGCCCGACATCGCCGACGTCGTGTACCTGGAGCAGCTCACCGGCGCCCAGTACCTGGAACGGCGGGCCGACGTCGACCACTACCTCGACGTCATCAACCGGCTGAGCGCGAAGTCGCTGAGCCCGGCCGACACCATCGCCTTCCTCGCCGGGATCACCCGCGAGACCGCGGCCCCCTGAGCCCCAGCTGGGGTTGCGGGCGGCCGGATCGCGTGCTGCGGCCGGCCCGGAAGGCGCGGGTTCGTGATCGCGGAAGTCGGTCAGCGATATTCGCGGACCGATTTCCGCGATCATGGCCGCCACCATCACCTACAACGAGTCCCCTCGCTCGACCGGCCCACCACAACCGCTCCCCTAGCGGTTAGCGGAACCACACCCGCTAGGAGTCGGCCAGGCGGCCGTCTTCCAGGCGGAGCACGGAGTCGGCGAGCTCCAGCAGTGCGGCGTCGTGGGTGGCGACCAGCGCGGTGATGCCCTCGGACTGGACCACGGTGCGCAGCAGCCGCATGATCTGCCGCGCGGTCTCGGAGTCGAGCTGCCCGGTCGGCTCGTCGGCGATGAGCAGCTCCGGGCTGACGGCCAGGGCCCGGGCGATGGCGACCCGCTGCTGCTGGCCGCCGGACAGCTCGCCGGGCCGCTGGGCGGCGTGCTCGGCCAGGCCGACGATGGCCAGCATGAGCTGCACCCGCTCCTCGCGCTCACGGCGGCTGACGCCGGCGATGCGCAGCGGTATCCCGACGTTCTCCGCCGCCGAGAGCATGGGGATCAGCCCGAAGGACTGGAAGATGAAGCTGACGGTCCCCCGGCGCAGCAGCATCCGGTCGCGCTCGGTCATGACGGTCAGGTCGCGCCCGCCGATGCGGACCTGGCCGCCGGTGGGCGAGTCGAGCCCGCCGATGATGTTGAGCAGGGTGGTCTTGCCCGAGCCGGACCGGCCGCTGAGCGCGGTGAGCTGGCCCTTGGGGATGGCGAAGCTGACCCCGCGCAGGGCGTGCACGGCGGTCCCGCCGTGCCCGAAGGTCCGGGTCACGTCGATGGCCGACACCATGGCCGGCGCGGTCACGGCGGCCGGCGTCCCGCCCGCCTCACCTGCCCCCGCGCCCACCTCGCCGGCCCGCTTCATGCCCGGTCCTCCGCTCCGCCTCGCCGGCTGTCGGGCCAGACACCGATGTGGTCGGGCTCCTGCTCCAGGCGGACCCGGTCCTTCATGCCCAGCTCCTCGATCATGTCGCGGGGCAGCTGGACCCGGCCGGCCCGGTCCAGCACGGCGTACTCCACGGCGTGCCTGCTGCCGCTGCCGTCCTCGACGTCGTGCCGCAGGGTCTCGCTGCTGGTCCGGC
Source organism: Streptosporangiaceae bacterium (assembly GCA_050698895.1). Lineage (GTDB taxonomy): Bacteria > Actinomycetota > Actinomycetes > Streptosporangiales > Streptosporangiaceae > DASUBV01. The sequence continues at coordinate 2,365 of JBOHCO010000874.1, read as the reverse complement.
CGTCGCGGATGGCCACGGTCCGGCTGACCTGATCGGCCACGGCCGGGTCGTGGGTGACGACCAGGACGGTGACGCCGAGCTCGGCGTTGGCGGTCTGGAGCCCGCCGAACACGTCGCGGGCGGTGGCGCTGTCCAGCTCGCCGGTGGGCTCGTCGGCCAGCAGCAGGAACGGCTCGTTGGCCAGCGCGGTGGCGATCGCGGTGCGCTGCTGCTCGCCGCCGGACATCTGGTCGGGCCGGCGGTCGGCGCAGTGCCCGACGCCGAGCGCGCCGAGCAGCTCGCCGGCCCGCCGGGAACGCTGCCGGCGGCCGGCCCGGCTCAGCCGCATGGGCACGATCACGTTCTGCCTGGCAGTCAGGTAGGGCAGCAGGTTGCGGGCCGTCTGCTGCCAGACGAAGCCGACCTGGCGACGCCGGTAGTCCAGCCGCTCCCTGGCGCTGAGGCCGCCGAGGTCCCGGCCGCCCACCCGGACGGTGCCGGCGGTGGGGACGTCCAGCCCGGCCAGGATGTTCATCAGGGTGGACTTGCCGCTGCCGGACGCGCCGACCACGGCGGTCAGCTCGCCGGGCTGCACCAGCAGGTCAAGGCCCTGGAGGGCCTGGACCTCGATGCCCTCGCCGACGTAGATGCGGACCACCCGGTCGCAGACGACCAGCGCGCCCTCGCCGTAGGCGGTACGGGCGCCGAGGGCCTCGGCGCCCAGCTCCGCGATTCCCGTGGCGATGGAGGGGGTCGGGGAGGTGGGCGGGGTGCCATTGCCCGCCCGGCCCGCGTCACTCGTCATCGCCATCAGCTCGCCTCCGCATGTCCATGATCCCCCGTCCCTCAGTCGCCGATCCGCAGGGCCCGGGCCACGCCGCGCCGCCCGGTGTACAGGGCCTGGCCGGCCAGGGTGAGCGCGGCCACAACCAGCAGGCCCGCGGCCGCGATGGCCAGCGTGGCGGGCTCGGCCCGGATCGCCACCCCGGCCCCCGAGCCGGTGAACCCGGCCAGGCTGAGATCCGGCCCGACCAGCGAGACCAGCGCCCAGGCGCACGCGGTGCCGGCCGCCGCGGCGACCAGGATCTCGGGCACCGCCTCGGCCAGGACCAGCCAGCTGCCCTGGCGGGCCGACAGGCCCATCGCCGCCAGCCGGGCCAGCGCGGCCTCCCGCGGGGCGGCGCTGAGCAGCAGCCAGATCAGCAGGGCCAGGACCCCGAAGCCGACCGCGACCAGGGCGCCCACGGCGTAGGCCACGTAGACGCCATGCGGCAGCGGCGCCCGGGTCAGCCCGGCCAGCACGCTGGCCCGCAGCGCGATGGACGAGCCGGGCACGACCTTCCCGGCCACCGCCCGCAGCCGCGGCCCGTCCAGGCCCGGCCCGGCCAGCAGCATGAGGCTCGGCGCGGGCGCGATGCCGTGCAGCGCCCACTGGGGCAGGATCACCAGCGACGCGCCCGACGCGGCGGCGACGGCCGGGCCGGCGACGGCGGTGCGGACCACCCGGATGTTCACCGACTGGCCGACGGTGCCGATGGTCAGCCGGGCGTCGGGCTGGCCGAGCGCCCTGGCCGCGGCGGGCGTGGCGACGGCGGGCACCCGGCCGTCCGCCCGCCGGGACAGCGCCCCGGCCGGGAACGCGGGGCCGGGGGTGGCGGCCATCAGCGCGGCGTACTGCCGCGGCTGCACCACGGCCACGGAGACCAGGTTGCCGTTGGACTGGCTGCCCAGGGTCAGGGAGAGGGCGGCGGCGCGCTGCACGCCGGGCACGGCCGCGATGGCCCGCTCGGTGGCGGGCGACAGCGGGGGCTGGGCGTTCTGGCTGTTGATGGCGGCGTCCGCGCCCACCTGCTGCCAGGATGCGGCCACCTCGCCGCGGGTGACGGCGGACCGGACCATGCCGCCGAAGGAGATCACGGCCAGCACGAGAACCAGGGCGAAGGCGGGCAGCACGGAGATCATCGTGGTCCGGGCGGCGCGGGCGAAGCCGAGGTAGGCCACGGCGCCGCGGCGCAGGCCGGCCGCGTGCAGCAGGCCGCGGGCCAGGACCGGGTACAGGCGCACGGCCAGCACGCCGGCCGGGATCGCGACGAGCACCGGGGCGGCGCTGGTCAGCACGTCGGGGCCGGACACGCCCTGCTGGCGGGCCACGATCAGCCCGCCCGCGGCGCCGGCGACCAGGGCCCCCTCGATCACCAGCCGCCGCGCCGCCGAGCGGCGGCGCAGAGTGCGGGCGCTGGCCTCGCGGGACCGCCGGGCCCGCGGCAGCCGCAGCACCGTCAGCACGGGCAGGCTGACCAGCGCCGCGGCCAGCGTCAGGCCGCCCAGCCACCAGGCCATCGAGCCGCCCGCGCCGCGGGTCGCCGCGACGGCCGCCGCCGCGGCC
>JBOHCO010000873.1:0-6374 GCA_050698895.1 Streptosporangiaceae bacterium | reverse complement strand
GGCCGCGATCCAGGCGCACACCGAGCCCGGCATCGCGCCGATGGGCATCTCCAGCCCCTGGTCCAGGACGCCGGGCGCGCTGTAGGCGGCGGCCAGGCGGCTGGCCTCGCGGCGGAACGTGCCGCTGAAGTTCCCGGCCGTGAGATCCGGCTCCTCCTCCGCGCGGTCGGCCACCGCGGCCGCCTCGGCCAGCTCGGCGAAGTAGGCGGCGCCGCCCAGGATGTGATTGACCACGTCCCGGAGCTTCCGCGACGCGCAGGGCGCGGGCTGATCGAGGTCGGACCGCCGGATCGCGGCCAGGACCGCGCCCGTCGAGCCGCAGGCCCGCGGGAGGACCTGAGGCCGGACCGGGTCCGGGAACTGCGTCGGCTCACTCATCGCAACCGCCCCCGAAGCTCAGTGTGCAACCGCCACTCCAGCGGCCCGGGCCGGCTCTATCCAGCCCGGCACCGGCCGTGAGCAGCAAACTAGACACTGTCAAGATGTCGTGCGGATGCCAGGCACGGATGACAAGATGGACCGTGCCCTATCACCACGGCGATCTGCCGGCCGCGCTGCTGGAGGCGGTGGAGAGCGCGGTTGCCGACGTCGGGGTCAGCGGGGTGGCCCTGCGCGACGTGGCCCGTCGCGCGGGCGTCTCGCATGGCGCGCCCGCTCATCACTTCGGCAGCAAGGCCGGGCTGCTGACCGCGTTCGCCACGGCCGGGTACCGGCTGCTGGCCGAGTCGGTCCTGGCCGAGGTGACGGCGAGCGACCCGGCCGACGGCCCGGCCGGGCTGGCCGCGATCGGCCGCGGCTACGTCCGGTTCGCCGTCGGCCACCCGGCCCACTTCGAGGTGATGTTCCGGCTGGACGCGCTGAACCGGGACGACCCCCGGTTCACCGCGGCCAGCGAGACCGCCTACGGGCTGCTCCTGGCGACCATCGAGCGCTGCCGGGCCGAGGGCCGCCTGCACGGCCGCCCGCCCGAGCTGGTGGCGGTCAGCGCCTGGTCCATGGTGCACGGCCTGTCGGCCCTGTGGATCAGCGGGCGGCTGGCCGAGCGGATCATCGAGCAGGACCCGCGGCGGCTGGCCGCGGCGGTCTCGGACCTGTTCGCCGAGGCGGTGCTGCCGGAGCAGGCCTGACGCGGCCGGCGACTCAGGCGGTCAGCGACTCAGGCGGTCAGCGCGTCAGGCGGTCAGCGCGTCAGGCCGTCAGCGACTCGCCGGCGGGCAGGATCGTGAACGGGATGCCGGTCAGCCCGTCGGCGCCCAGGAACCTGGCCATGGTGTTCTGGCCCAGCTCGCTGAGCATCAGCTCGTGGATCTGCACCAGCTGGCCGGGACGCACCGCGCGGACGTAGTCGACCGCCTCGCTGGTCCTGGTCCACGGCCCGCTGGTCGGCATGAGCAGCAGGTCGACCGGCACGCCGGGCCCGGTGTAGGCGTCGCCGGGGTGGAAGACGCGCTCGTCGATCAGGTAGCCGACGTTCTCGACGATGGGAATGTCCGGGTGGATCATCGCGTGCTCCCGGCCGTGCGCCTGCACCGCGAACCCCGCGGCCTCGAAGCGGTCGCCGGCGCTGACCGGGAAGACCTGCCCCGGCCGCTGGCCGAGCTTCTCGCACACCGCCCGCGGCGCGTAGACCCGCAGGTCGGGCCGCGCGCCCAGGGCGGCGGCAAGGGCCGCCTCATCGACGTGGTCGAAGTGCTCGTGGGTGACCAGCACGGCCGCGGCGCCGGCAATGACCTGCGCGGCGTCCGGGGTCAGCGTGCCCGGGTCGATGACCAGCCGGCCGTCGTCCTTATCCAGCTCCACGCAGGCGTGGGCGTGCTTGGTGAGCTTCATCGCGACTCCCGTCAGCGCCGTGGCCGGTCTTTGCCGCCAGCCAGACTACTGAGCTTCAAAGAGCGATGTCGTGCCGGGCTGACAGCGAGCGTGCGCGGCCAGGCTGGTGCCGTCCACCAGGCCAGCGAGCAGATGGCCGCCGCTCTACGAGCCGGTCTCGGCGGGGAGCCGACCGGATTTCACGGCCTTGACCAGCGCCTCGTAATCTCGCTCGTTCTGGTCGGCGTAGGTGACAGAGAAGTCAGCAATTGCCTGGTCGAAAACGTCACCGGGGCCCAGATATGAGGCGATTGCGATCCGGTCGCCCCAGCGTCCGTGCGCGCGGGCCAGAGCGATCCCGCACATCCGGGCATAAAGCGTTGCCCCCGGCACGCGGAGGGTTTCCACCTCAGCGGAGCCCTTCCAGTCGTGGAACTGGCGGACGTAATAGTCACGGGTCTGCCCGTCGATGTCGGTCACGCGCTGCCAGCCCAGGAAAATGTCACTGGCTGCCTGCATCGCGCGCTGGCCCGCCACGACGCGCTGGCCATTATGACGGTACTGGCTCTGGCCGGCAAAGTGCTCCAGGACCGAGGCCCGGGCCTCCTTGGCCTGGAGGAACAACGGGTCGTCCTGGTTGCGGCCCACCAGCAGGAAGATCCAGCACCGGGTCCCGACGCTGCCCACGCCGACCACCTTGCGCGCCATGTGCACATAGTGGAACTCCTCGATCGGATGGTGCTCATGCGCGAGCGTGCGCCGATAGGACTGCATGAGCTTGCGTACCGAGCTCTCGGCCTGCTCGCGTGCGGCCTGGGACAGGATCAGATCCTCGATCGGCATGATCAGGGGAGGGTCGCGCACGATCCGGAGCTCACCGCCGATCTCGCCGGCCCGTTTGGCGAATACCCGCACGCTGTCGCGGGTCCGCGCCTTGGCGATGTCCTGGGCAGCCTCCTTCGCTTCCTTCTTCCCCAGGCGCTTGTCACGCACTTCGGCGCTGATCCAGCTCGTGATCTGGTCGACGCTCATATGCGCATACCAGGCGTCGAGGGTGCGCATGCCCGCGGCTTCGCGCATCCTTTCCCGGTACTCCCGGACCCCGGCCATCACGACTGCGCGCCGGTCGGCGGGGGCGAACCCAAGGTCGCGGCCCGCGATCTCGAAGCTGGCGGCCAGGCGCTTGACATCCCACTCCCACGGGCCCGGGAGCGTCTCGTCGAAGTCGTTGATATCGAATACCAGCTGCCTTTCAGGCGAGCCGAACACCCCGAAGTTCGACAGGTGCGCATCGCCGCACAGCTGCACAGAAACACCTGATCGAGGCGAGGCGGCCAGGTCCGACGCCATGATCAGCGCGGCCCCCCGGTAAAAGGTCCCCGGCGAGACCAGCATCCGCCCGTAGCGGATCGGCAACAGCTCGGGAACTCGACTCTCGGCCTGCTCCTGCAGCAGCGCGACCGGATCCGGCCGGTCCGCCGCAGGCTCCCACCTCCGGTGGCTAGACCTGGGCGCCTCCGCCCGCGCGGCCTTCCCCCTGGCGACCCTGTCTTCCAGCGTCAGGCCTGCGCGCTTCCACGCCGGAGATGGCAGGTGACCGGTCGGCGCGCCCGCGGCAGCACGCCCGGTGGTCAGGGAATCGCTGCCGCCGCTGGCTTTCTTCATAGCCGCCCCCCGGCTGAGCACAGTACCTCACCTGCAAGGACAGCCTAGCGCGAGCATCAGGAAGGCTATCTGGCAGTGTCAGCGGAGCGCCGCCGCCAAGGGCGTTCAGTGCCTATGCCTGGCCCGGACCGCCTCATGCCCCGAACTTCCCGAAGAAGATAGTTGGCCAGCAGCGCCGGGCAATCCCGTGCCTGGCCAAGACGCCTCCCGTGCCATCGACGCGCGGTTCGCCAAGCAGGCCTTCAGCCGCCTTTGATCATGGAACCGGGCGGGGTAAGTTGTGCTGGTGACGGACCATCTCAGCCCGATTGACCGGGTCGCGGCCGAGCTGCGCCGCATGGGCTACCTCGTCGAGACACCGACCGCGACGATCGTTCACCTCTCGGCCGCGCTGGGCAAGCCGGTCCTGGTCGAGGGACCGGCCGGCACGGGCAAGACCGAGCTGGCCAAGTGCACCGCCGCGGCCACCGGGCGGCGCCTGATCCGGCTGCAGTGCTACGAGGGCCTGGACGAGTCCAAGGCCATCTACGAGTGGGACTACCGGCGGCAGCTGCTCCAGCTCCAGTTGCACCGGGGCGAGGGCACGCCTGGCCAGGGCCCGTCGAGCCTGGCCGATGCGGGCATCTTCGGCGAGGAGTTCCTGCTCAGCCGGCCGCTGCTGGCCGCGATCCGGTCGGCCGAGCCGGTCGTGCTGCTCATCGACGAGGTGGACCGGCTGGACATCGAGAGCGAGGCGCTGCTGCTCGAGGTGCTCTCGGAGTACCAGGTCTCCATCCCCGAGCTGGGCACCGTGACCGCGCGGCACATCCCGCAGGTGTTCCTGACCTCGAACAACACCCGCGACCTGTCCGAGGCGCTGAAGCGGCGCTGCCTGTACCTGCACCTGGGCTACCCCAGCCCGGAGCGCGAGGCGGAGATCATCCAGCTGCGGGTCCCCGGCCTGCCCGCCCACCTGGCCAGCGAGATCGCCAGCATCGTCGCGCTGCTGCGGACCGCGGACCTGCGCAAGGCGCCGTCCATCGCCGAGTCGCTGGACTGGGCCCGGACGCTGCTGACCCTGGGCGCGACCGAGCTGACCGACGACATCACCCGGCAGACGCTGTCGGTGCTGCTCAAGTACGAGCGGGACATCGACACCGCGCGGGCCGAGCTGTCCCTGGCCTGAGCCGTGCGGGCGATGCTGGGGGCGCTGGTCGCCGAGCTGCGGGCGGTCGGCATCCCGGTCTCGGTCGGCGAGCACCTGGACGCGGCCGGCGCGCTGAGCGCGATCCCGCTGTCTGACAAGGAGGTGCTCAGGATCGCGCTCCAGGCCGCCCTGATCAAGAACCCCGAGCACCTGAGCACGTTCAGCCTGATCTTCGAGCTGCACACCGCGGGCACCCCGGAGTCGGGCCGCGGGCCGCTGGCCGGGCTGTCCGGCGAGGATCTGCGGGCCGCGCTGCGCCAGGCCATCGCCGCGGATGACGGGCTGGCCCTGGCCCAGCTGGCCGACGAGTACGTGCGCCGGTTCGCCGGCGCCCAGCCCGGCGAGCGCGTGGCCGGCGTGATGTACACCAGGGCGGTCACCGCCGCGGCGGACCTCGAGGGCTTGCGCGCCGAGCTGCTGGGCGACGGCCCGGCCGGCGGCGGGCCGGGCGGGGGCGCAGGCGGCGGGGCCGGTGACCCTGGCGATGGCGACCCTGGCGATCCGGCCGGGTCCGGCCTGGCCTCGGTCCGCGCCCGGCTGGCCAGGGCCGGCGTCGACCAGGGCGTCGGCCGGTTCCGGGCCGAGATCCAGGCCGCCGTGCGCCGCCTGCTGGTCGCCGACCGGGGCGCGGCGGCCGTGCGGGCCACCATGCGGGTGCGGCTGCCCGAGGACACCGACATCGGCACCGCGTCGACGGCCGAGCTGGAAGCCATGACCACCGCCATCGCCCCGCTGGCCCGCCAGCTCACCCGGGTGCTGGCCAGCCAGCCCGCCTACCGCCGGCGCCGGCTGAGCATCCGGGCCACGCTGCGCCGGTCCATGAGCAGCGGCGGCGTGCCGTTCCGGATCATGACCGAGCCGGCCCGGCCGCCGCGCCCGGAGATCGTGGTGCTCTGCGACGTGTCCGGATCGGTGTCGGCCTTCTCGCGCTTCACCCTGGACCTGCTGATCGCGCTGGACAGCCGGCTGCGCGTGTTCGCGTTCGTGGACGGCCTGGCCGAGATCACCAGCCTGGTCAGCGACGCGCGGGCGGCCGGGCGGCGGCTCGACCAGCGGCAGGTCACCCGCCAGGCGGTCCGGTTCAGCGGCAGCTCGGACTACGGCTGGGTGCTGCGGGAGTTCGCCGAGCGCCACGCCCGCCAGCTCACCCGCCGCTCGGTGGTGCTCGTGGTCGGGGACGCCCGCACCAACTACCTGGACCCGGCGGCCGAGGCGCTGGCCGAGATCCAGCGCCGGGCCGGGGAGGTCTACTGGCTCAACCCGGAGCCGCGCCGCACCTGGGACAGCGGCGACTCGGTGATCAGCCGCTACGCGCCGTTCTGCGGGCGGGTCGAGGAGTGTCGCAGCCTGCGCCAGATCGCCGACTTCGTGCGCTCTCTGGCCGCGGCGGCCGGCGCCTAGCCGCGCCCCAGCCGCACGATCCCGCCTGGCCCCGGCGGCACCGTCCGCCCGGTGATCATGGCCGCGGATGTCCCGTTGGTAGCGCGGGCCGTTATCGAGTGGACGTCCGGAGTCAGGCGAGCCCGGCGGGGTGGCCTCGAGGGTCCCTGCGGCCCCGTTCGGCCCTGCGGCCCCGTTCGGCCCCGTTCGGCCCCGTTCGGCCGTTCGGCCCCGGAGGCCCTGTCCGCCCCGCTCCGGGCCGGCCCGGATCCCTGCTTTCCGGCCGTCCCTAATGGGGGCCGCCATGATCGCGGAAATCGGTCCGCGATAGTCG
>JBOHCO010000872.1:0-2066 GCA_050698895.1 Streptosporangiaceae bacterium | reverse complement strand
GTGCTTGGCCGTGTGACCCGCGCCGCCGCGGCGGCGCAGCCGCTGCAGGGCGCAGGAAGCCAGCAGGCGGGCGGCGAACGGCAGGTCGTCGATCAGGTAGCGGCGGGCCAGCCGGCGCGGCTCGCTGCGCAGCCGGAAAGCCCACTCCAGCCCGCTGTGCTGCATCCAGACCGGGGCCCGGGGCAGCGCCTCGGCCGCGAACGGGATGGCCGCCCCGCAGGCCACGAACCACGACCGGGGCAGGGCGGGGGCGATCTCGGTGATCAGCTTCTCCTGCTTGGGGAAGCCCAGGCCCACGAACACGATGTCCGGCGCGGCCGCCTCCAGCTTGGCCCGCACCGCCGCCACGCCGTCGGCGGTGGTGTCGAAGCCGAACGGCGGCGAGTCCGTGCCGGCCACGATCAGCCCCGGGTAGCGGGCGCCGAGCCTGGCCGCCGCCTGCTCCGGCACGCCCGGCAGGCCGCCGAGGTAATAGACCGACCGGCCGCCGGCCGCGGCCGCCTCGCTCAGCGAGAAGATCAGCGACGCGCCGGTGATCCGCTCGGGCAGCTTGTCGCCGCGCAGCCGGGTGGCCCAGATCAGCGGCATCCCGTCCGGCACGCTCAGCGACGCGCTGCCCATGACCGCGGCGAGGTGGGGATCGTGCCGGGCCGCGCGGCAGATGTCCACGTTCGGCGTGGCCACCCAGCCGCCCCGGCGCTGGTCCAGCGCCTCGAGCACGGCCGCGACGACCTCGGCCTCGGTCATCCGGTCCAGCTCCATCCCGGCCAGCGGGGCGCGCCCGCGGCCGACGGCTGACTCTCGCACCGCCGCCACGATCAGATCCCGTGCCCGCGGGCGTGCAGCAGCCGCAGGATCTTCTCGCCCGAGATGAGGCCGGTGGCGACCACCGCCGCCACCACTACCCGGCGCTCGTGCCAGTTGCCGCGCAGCGCCCTGGCGCCCCACCGCGCGGCCTCGCGGCGGCGGCCCAGGCAGGCGTAGGCGAAGGCCAGCTGACCGTAGACACGGGCCGCGCCGGCCCGGCAGGCGGTCAGGTCCGGGTGCCGCTCCAGCATCCAGATCAGCGACTCGGCCTTGGTCTCCCACTGCTGGTCGAAGTACGAGGTGCCGCTCCAGCGCACCCGCACCAGGGCCTGGTCCACCTCCGCGATCGGCGCCCGCCGGGCGGCCCGCAGGGCTAGGTCCCAGTCCTCGTTCTGGCTGCCGGGGATGCTCTCCTCCAGCAGCCCGATGCCGTCCAGCAGCGCGTCGCGCCGGGCCAGGAACGTGGAGGAGTGGACCATCACCATGCGCGAGCGCAGCAGGTCGGCGTGGCCGACCTCGTCCTGCCCGGCCAGCCGCGGCGACAGCCGGCCGCCGCTGTCGACCAGGATGCCGCAGCTGGCGAACTCCGCTCCCGGCCGCGCCTGGAGGGCGTTGACCTGGGCGGTCAGCTTGCCCGGCAGCCAGTCATCATCGTCGTCGCAGAACGCGACCAGGTCGGTGTCCAGGGCCAGGATCCCGGTGTTGCGCGCCCCGGCCAGGCCCGGGGTGCGCGCGTTGCCCAGCACCCGCACGCGATCGCCCGCCAGCACCTGGTCGGGCTGGCTGCGGTCGTGCACCACCACGGCCTCGACCCGGCCCTGGTAGTCCTGGGCCAGGACGCTGTCCAGCGCCGCCTTCAGCTCGGCCGGCCGGTCGCGGGTGGGCAGGACTACCCCGACCGAAGGCCAGTCTCTTTTGCCGCCGGCAGGCGGTTCGGGGGGGATAGGGGGGTCGTCCCCCCTGGGCAGCACAGTCATGCCCGGCCGGCGTAGCCGTAGCGCGCGAGCAGCGGGAAGGTCAGCGCGGTGACCGTGCGACGCTGGGAGGCCGGCATGGCCGACCGCCAGCGCTCGTCGCCGCGGATGGCGATCCGGCCGGTCATGAACCGCATCGGGTTGCCCGACGCCGTGTGCGCCGCGCGCAGGTCGGCCCTGTGGCAGTGATGGTGGGAGCTGAGGTAACGAAGCGCGGGGGCTCCCGGGGGGAGGCAGTTGTTCGACGGGTTCCGGCTTAGCGTGTCCGCCTGCGCTGTGAGGTGG
>JBOHCO010000871.1:0-3443 GCA_050698895.1 Streptosporangiaceae bacterium | reverse complement strand
GCGCTGGACGCCACGGTCCAGGCGCAGATCCTGGACCTGCTGATCCGGCTCCAGGAGGAGTCGGACACCGCGCTGATCATGATCACCCACGACCTCGGCGTGGTCGCCGACATCGCCGACGACGTGCTGGTGATGTACGCCGGGCGGGCCGCCGAGAAGGCGGACAAGCACGACATCTTCTACCGGCCGCACCACCCCTACACCAAGGGGCTGCTGGAGTCGATCCCCAACAGCTCGGCGGCCGGCGAGCGGCTCAAGCCCATCACCGGGCAGCCGCCCAGCCTGATCAACCTGCCGTCGGGCTGCGCGTTCCATCCCCGGTGCGCCTACGTCATGGACCGCTGCCTGACCGAGGAGCCCAGCCTGACCGCCGTCGGGGCGGCCGGCGAGCACCGCTCGGCGTGCTGGCTGCCGGCGCAGGCGGCCGGCACGGCGGCCGAGGCCGAGGAGATCCGCCGGCGGGCCGTGGGCGCCGGCCGGCACGACGCCGCTGCCAAGGTAGCCGAGGAGATCGCCTCGGCCCCTGAGTCCGAGGGAAGCGTGATCTGATGAGCGAGCCGGAGACGCTGTCGCGCGCTGACGGGCAGGCCGGGCTCGACGGGACCGACGACGTGCTGGTGCGCGTCGACAACCTGGTCAAGTACTTTCCGGTTAAGGGCGGGGGGCTGATCAGCCGCACCGTCGCCCACGTCCAGGCCGTGGACGGGGTCTCGCTGACCATCGGCCGCGGCCAGACTGTCGGGCTGGTCGGCGAGACCGGCTGCGGCAAGTCGACCCTGGCCCGGTGCATCGCCGGCCTGATCCCGGTGACCTCGGGCACCGTGACGTTCGAGGGTCACAACATCACCAACCTGCCCCGGCGGCGGATGCAACCCTACCGGCGGCAGATCCAGATGATCTTCCAGGACCCGTACGGGTCGCTGAACCCGCGCCGCCGCGTGGGGTCGATCATCGGTGACCCGTTCGCGGTGCACAAGACGGCCACCGGCAGCGAGCGCAAGCGGGCCGTGCAGGAGCTGATGGAGCGTGTCGGGCTGAACCCGGAGCACTTCAACCGCTACCCGGCCGAGTTCTCCGGCGGCCAGCGCCAGCGCATCGGGGTGGCCAGGGCACTGGCGCTGCGGCCCAGGCTCATCATCTGCGACGAGCCCGTCTCGGCCCTGGACGTGTCCATCCAGGCCCAGGTGCTGAACCTGCTGGCCGACCTGCAGCAGGAATTCGGGCTGTCCTACCTGTTCATCGCGCACGACCTGGAGGTCGTCCGGCACGTCAGCAACTCGGTCATCGTGATGTACCTGGGCCGCGTCGCCGAGGCCGGGCCCAGGGACACGGTCTACGACGGGCCGCGGCATCCCTACACCAACGCCCTGCTGTCCGCGGCGCCGGCTGCGGACCCGGACGCCGCCGCGGCCCGGCAGCGCATCATCCTGTCCGGCGACGTGCCGTCGCCCATCAACCCGCCGTCCGGCTGCCGGTTCCACCCGCGCTGCCCGAAGGCCCAGGACCTGTGCGGGCAGGAGATCCCGCCGCTGGAGGTCAAGGCGGGCGACCCGGCCACGCACGTCACCTCGTGCCACTTCCCCGTCCAGGAAGGCGAGGTCCTGGCCCGCGCCGGGCGCGCCGGAAGGCAAGAGCGATGAGCATCAGCGAGCTGGAGTTCCAGGCCAAGAGCGTCGAGGAGACAGCCGGCCAGGCCATCGAGGGCCATAGCCAGTGGTGGCTGACCTGGAGGCGGCTGCGCCAGGACAAGATGGCCGTGGCGGCGACGGTCGTCATCGTGCTGATCGCCCTGTGCGCGATCCTGGCCCCGGTCTTCGCGTCCATCACCGGCCACGGGCCCGCCCAGGTGTTCCCCAACAGCGGCCTGGCCGCCGACGGCTCGCCGCTGCCGCCGCTCACCCACGGCTTCTGGCTCGGCACCGACGAGCTGGGCCACGACCTGTTCGTCCGCATCATGTACGGGGCGCAGATCTCCCTGTTCGTGGGCGTGGTCACCACCCTCATCGGCACGGTGGCCGGCGTCTCCATGGGCCTGGTCAGCGGGTACTTCGGCGGCTGGGTGGACGGGGTGCTGGCCCGGATCATCGACTCGGTGCTGGCCTTCCCCTACATCGTGCTGGCCCTGTCGCTCGCGGTGGTGTTCGGGCCCAGCCTGCCGATCGTCATCGGGGTCATCTCGTTCTTCTCCTGGGCCGGCATCGCCCGGGTGGTCCGCGGCCAGACGCTGTCGCTGAAGGAGAAGGAGTACATCGAGGCGGCCCGGTCGCTGGGCTCGGGGCCGTGGCGGATCATGTTCATCGACATCCTGCCCAACCTGATGGCGCCGGTGCTGGTGCTGGCCACGCTGAACATCCCGGCCGCGATCGTGTTCGAGGCCACGCTGGACTTCCTGGGCCTGGGCGTGCAGCCGCCCGCGGCCAGCTGGGGGAACATCCTGGCCGGGGCTCAGTCCTACTACCAGGAAGCCTGGTGGTACCTGGTCTTCCCGGCCCTGGCGCTGGTCATCACCACGGTCGCCTTCAACCTGCTGGGTGACGGCGTGCGCGACGCGATGGACCCGCGCACCGAGCGCATTTTCGCCTCCCGCCGCCGGCGTAAGCGGAAGGGCAGCGTGAGCCGGCCCACTGGCGGGCCCAGCCCCCAGTTCCCTGACCCGCCGCGGCAGCCGTCGCCTGGCGTATGAGGATCTGATACTCCATGGCACTCGTGCGTTTCCTGATCCGCCGGATCCTGTCCGGCATCGTGGTCCTGTGGCTGGTCAGCACGCTGGCGTTCTTCCTGTTCTTCGCCAGGAACCCCGCCATCGTGGCCCGCAGCCTGGGCGGCCGCGCCGCCACCTCGGCCATCCTGGCCGAGATCACCCGCAACCTCGGCCTCAACCAGCCGATCCTGACCCAGTACTGGCACTTCCTGGACCGGACGGTGCACGGCAACCTGGGCCTGTCTTACTTCAGCGGCGGCGAGCCGGTCAGCCAGATCGTCGCGCGGGACCTGCCGCGCACCGGGTCGGTGCTGGTCGGCGCGGCGGTGCTGTGGCTCGTCGTGGGCCTGGCCGTCGGCATCCTGAGCGCCACCAGGGCCCGCTCGCTGTTCGACCGGTCGGCCACCGTGGGCGTGCTCATCGGCCTGTCCTTCCCCACGTTCGTGCTCGGCGAGATCCTGCTGCTCATCATCTACCTGCCGCTGAGCGAGCACGGCAGCCACTGGATCAACATCGGCTACGCCCCGATCAGCCAGGGCTTCTTCACCTGGATGGGGTACATGATCCTGCCCTGGGTGACGCTGGCCACGGTCCAGGCGGCCGTCTACACCCGATTGTCGCGCGGCTCGCTGCTCGACACTCTCGGCGAGGACTACGTCCGGACCGCCCGGGCCAAGGGCCTGAGCGAGCGGCGGGTCGTCTACCGGCACGCGCTGCGCGGCGCGCTCACTCCGGTGGTGTC
>JBOHCO010000870.1:0-2573 GCA_050698895.1 Streptosporangiaceae bacterium | reverse complement strand
CCTCCGGCCTGGAGCCCGGCGGCCGGCCGGAGGTCAGCGTCCCGAGCGCGGGCACCGGGCCGGGCCGGATCCGCGGCGGCAAGGTGATCGCGGCCGGCCGGGCCGCGGCCGGCCGCCGCGCGGCCGCCTGCCAGCGCCGGTAGTAGGGCGTGAATACCTGGTAGGCCGTCCCGCCCGCGGGCCGGACCGCGCCGGGGGCAACCACCGTCACGCCGGGATGCCGGACGACCGCCATCCGCTCGGCCGCCGCGGCCGCCTCCAGGCGGTCCAGCCGGGCCCGGGCGTAGCCCGAGACGTCGTCGGCGACGTGAATGGTGCTGACCCCGGCCTCGCGGGCGGTGCCGATGACGGTCGGGACCCAGGGCCCGCGGCGGACCACCAGGGCGCCGCCCGCGCCGCGCAGGCTGGCGTCGAGGTCATGCAGGCTGGCCTGCAGGAAGGCCAGCCGACTCGCGTGCCGGCCGGTGCGGGTGAGCAGTTCGTCGTCCAGGACGAAGGCCGGGACCACCTCGGGCGCGGCCACGACGGCCGCGCTCAGCGCCGGGTTGTCGGCCAGCCGGAGATCCCGGCTGAACAGCATCATGGAAGTGGCCATGGCGGGAGACTCGCACATTCAGCCGTGCCGCACGCCAGTCCCGTCGCACACCACCTGTGCCACACAGGTCCCGTCCGTGGCACACGCCTCGCTAGTTACTTCGACGTGCGCGAGACCGTGATAGTTCCTTATTGTGATATAGATCACATGCCATAGCTCGGCGCCATAACTCACAGCAACTGCGCAGGTCAGAGCATCATATTCGTACGCGAACCAGGTTCAGCCTGGTGAACGTGTGACTGGGCTCATACCCGGAGGATCGGCTTTTCGTCGGGCAAGAGCCGTCGTCCTCGGGCATCGTAGTGGTTCGACAGCACCCTGCGTGCGCGATGGTTACGAACGGTAACCATGTCGCCCTGACCTAGCGCCAAGTCCGCACGCCGCTGCCTGGCCAGCCCAAAGCTGGTGGCCGGCAGGTGCCCAGGGTGAGAGCCGAGCGCTCCTCCGCGCGCCCGACCAAAGGTCCGTCTTGTTCTCCAGCAGGACACATGCAACTCCCGCCCGTACCTCGCACGCCTCCCGATCCTCCCGGCCGCACCGGTCCGCCTCGCTCCGGCTGAGGCTCGCGATCAGCGGCCCCGCGCTCGCCCTCCTGGCTCTGGCCGGCGGGCTCGCCGGCCCCTGGTCCGGCGGCGCCGCTCACCCGGCGACCACCATCGCCGGCCCCGCCCGTGCGGCCGGCGCCGCTCAGATCGGCACCCGGCCCGGTGCCAGCCGCTCCCTCGCCCTGGACGCGTTCACGTCGCATGCCGCGAACCCGCAAGCCAGCGGCGGCGGCGGCACAGGCGGCGGCGGCAAGGCCAGGGCCCGCCACCGCGCCACGGCCCGGGCCATCGCTCGCGGGATGCTCCGCCACTTCCGCTGGTCTCGCCGCCAGTTCAAGTTCCTGAACCGGCTGTGGGACCGGGAGAGCGGCTGGAACGTCTACGCCGAGAACCCGTACTCGGCCGCCTACGGCATCCCGCAGGCCGTGCCGGGGTCGAAGATGGGGACCGCGGGCCCGAACTGGCGCAGCAACGCACGGACCCAGATTCGCTGGGGGCTGCGGTACATCAGGGACCGGTACGGCTCGCCGCGCCGGGCCTGGGCGCACGAGGTCGGATCCGGCTGGTACTGACCGGCCCGAGGGTCCCGGGCCCAGGCTGGCCGCGCCGGCCAGGCCCGGGACCCCGCCACCCCGGCCGGGGGGTTCGTCAGGACAGCTTGGTCAGGACCAGTCCTCGCGGGCCACCTTGGCGATCAGCTCGCGGGTCTCGTCCGGGCTGAGCGACCGCTCGGTGATCCGTGTCAAGGCCAGCCGATAGTCGAAGACTTCGTCCTCATCCTCGACGTAGAGCGCGGTTCGCCCCAGCTGCTCGATATAGATCACGTCGGCGGATTGGGAGATGCCGGGCACGGGAGCGAAATGCAGGAGCACAAAAGCTCCCGTGCCAATGGGATGCGATCCCGCCAGAGGCAGCACCTGAATCCGCACGTTCGGCCGTTTTGAAATCTCAATGAGATACTCGAGCTGCTGACGCATGATCCGCTCGTCGCCCACCCGGCGAAGCAGCACGGACTGGTCTAGCACCACCGACAGCGGAAGGTGCCGTTCGCCGGTGATCACTTGCTGCCGCTCGATCCTGGTCTGTACGCGCTGGCGGATCTTCCCCGGCGGCAGGCCTACCGTTGACCCCATGTGCGCCTCGATGACGGCTCGGGCGTAGTCCGCAGTCTGCAAGAGGCCGTGCACAAGCTGGGGGGACCAGCACTCGACCGACTCCGCCTCGGCCTCCAGCACGATGTAGGCCGAGTACTCCTCGGGCAGCGCGTCCGAGTACGCCTCCCACCAGCCTTTGCGCCGCGGTTCGGTGGCCAGGGCCAGCAGCTCGGTCTGGTGGGTGCCGGTGACGCCGTAGAGCTCGAGCAGACGAGTCAGGTCGGCGGTCTTCACGCCGGTCCGGTACAGCTCGATCCGGCTGACCTTGGACGCGGACCA
>JBOHCO010000869.1:0-1592 GCA_050698895.1 Streptosporangiaceae bacterium | reverse complement strand
CTCGTCACGTCAGGCAATTCTTGTAGGCTGCTGACGATCAGTGAATGGATAAGTCAAGGAATATTTAACATGGTGCCTTCACATCAACGGGATTCGGCCCCTGCTGCCTTTACCCGTTCTTCCGACCTGCTGGACGACGTGAACCGCGCGGTGCTGGCCGGGCTGCACGCCAACCCGCGGATCAGCATGTCGGCGCTCGGACGGCGGGTCGGCATGTCGGCGCCCGCGGTGACCGAGCGGGTGCAGCGCCTCGAGCGGGCCGGGGTGATCCGCGGCTACCGGCTGGACATCGACCCGGCCGCGCTCGGCCTGCCGGTCACGGCGTTCACCCGGATCCGGCCCGCTCCCGGCCAGCTGCCCAAGGTGGCCGAGCTGGCCCGCCAGCTCACCCAGGTCAGCGAGTGCTACCGGATCACCGGCGAGGACTGCTTCCTGGTCAAGGTGCACGCGGCCACCGTGCCCGAGCTGGAGGACGTGCTGGACCAGTTCCTGCTCTTCGGCCAGACGGTCAGCTCGATCGTGGTGTCCACCCCGGTGCCGCAGCGCCCCCTCCCGCTGCCCGGCCCGGATCAGGCAGGATGACAGCGTGAATGATGACAGCATGACGCGCTATCACCTGGCCCAGGTCAACATCGCCCGGCTGCTGGCCCCGCTGGACAGCCCGCAGCTGGCCGGCTTCGTGGCCGCGCTCGACCCGATCAACGCCGCGGCCGACGGTGCGCCGGGCTTCGTCTGGCGGCTGCAGACGGAGGACGGCGACGCGACCAGCCTCCGGGCTTTCGAGTGGGACCAGGCCGGAAGCCACGGGGTCATCATCAACATGTCGGTGTGGGAGTCGGTCGAGGCGCTGGCCGCGTTCGCGTTCTCTGAGCCGCACCTGGCCGTGCTGCGGCAGCGCCGGCAGTGGTTCGAGCGGATGCGGGAGTCCTACGCGGCGCTGTGGTGGGTGCCGGCCGGCACCCGGCCGAGCACCGCCGACGCCGAGGAGGCGGTCCGGCGGCTGCGGGCCCACGGCCCGACGCCGGCGGCGTTCACGCTGCGCGAGCACTTCCCGCCGCCGGGCGTCGCCCCGGACGGCCCGCGCACCGCGCCCGACGACTGGATGTGCCCGGCCTAGCCGGCTGCCGCTCACGCCGCTGCCGCTGCCTAGGGCAGCGTCCAGGACTGGTTGGCGGCGCCGGTGCAGCTCCAGATCTGCACCTGGGTGCCCGGGGTGGTGGACAGGCCGGTGTCGTCCAGGCACTTGCCGGACTGCGGGTTGACCAGCGCGCCGCCGGGCTGGGCGTCCAGGCCTGGGCCCCGGTGCCGTTGCAGGTGTACAGGTCGACCAGGGTGCCGTTGGCGGTCCCGCCGCCGGTCACGTCCAGGCACTTGCCGTCGGCGCGCACGGTGCCGTCGGGCATCTCGGTCCACTGCTGCCCGTCGGTGCCGTTGCAGGTGTAGATCTCCACCTTGGTGCCGTCGGTGTTGCTGTCGCCGGTCAGGTCCAGGCACAGGCCCTGGTAGCCGACCAGCGGGGTGGTGGCGATGCCGCCCCCGAACGTCATGGCTGGCCCTTTGGTGCTGCTCTAACAGCACCAAAGGGCCAGCCA
>JBOHCO010000868.1:0-2367 GCA_050698895.1 Streptosporangiaceae bacterium | reverse complement strand
CGGCGCCGTCCGCAAGAAGATCATGCGCGCGGTGACCGACGCCGACGGCGAGGTCCGGGTGGACGACGAGGCCAAGCCCGGCGTGAGCAACCTGCTGCGGATGTACTCGGCGCTCGGCGGGCAGAGCATCGAGATCCTGGAGCAGCGGTACGCGGGCGGCGGCTACGGGGCGTTCAAGAAGGACCTGGCCGAGGTGGTCGTGGACGCACTGGCCCCGGTCCGGGAGCGGACCGAGTAGCTGCTGGCCAACGAGGCCGTGCTGGACTCGCTGCTGGCCGCGGGCGCGGGCCGGGCCCGCACCCTGGCCCACCAGACCATGACCGCGGTGATGGACAAGGTCGGCTTCCTGCCGCCTAGATAGTGGCTCTAAGCCGCCCCGCATCGCGGATGCGGGTGGGGCTGGCCGGGCTGGGTTAGCTGGGGTTGCCGCGGGACTGGCGGCGGCGCTGGCGGGCCACGCCGCCCAGGCCCAGGACCGCGATCACGCCGACGCCGGCCGCCAGGCCGATGTCCATGTGGCCGCTGGACCGGGCCTCGGCCTGGCTGGCCACCTGCACCGCGTGCTGGTGGGCGGCGTGCCGGCGGGCCCTGGCCGCCTTCGCCGTGGCCTTGGCCTGCTGTTCCTTGCGCATGGTGGCGGCCGAGGGCAGCGGCGGGACCAGGGTGCCGACCGGCTTGGCCCGGCCCGCCATGTGGAAGCCCCAGGTCAGCAGCTTCTCGCCGGAGGTGATCTCCTTCAGCGGGGTGCAATGCAGCACGGTCACGATCAGCGTCACGCCGTTGCGGCGGGCCATGCCGATGTAGGTGGCCTCCGACTTCTCGGTCCAGCCGATCTTGCCGCCGAGCCCGCCGCGGTACTGGGTCAGCAGTTGGTTCTGGTTGACCAGCGTGACCCACTCTTTCTTCTTCTTGGCCTCGTGCTTCTTCTTGACGTCGTTGACCTCGAACCGGGCGGCCAGGGTCGAGTCGTAGTGCATGAAGGCCGGGATGGACAGTGCCTGGCGGGCGATCAGGGCCTCGTCGTAAGCCGACACGACCTGGCCCTTCGCGGGCAGGCCGTTGGGCAGCTTGGCCACCACGTCGTAGGCCTGGAGGTGGTGGGCCTCGGCGTTGATCATGGCCATGCCCTTGCTGAACGAGCCGGTGGCCTGGGTCAGCGCGACCGCGGCGTCGTTGGCCGAGATCAGCAGTAGGGCCCGGAACAGGTTGGCCACCTGGTACTTGCGGCCGCGGACGAGCCCGACGTCGTTGGGCTCCTGGTCGGCGGCGAACCGGGTGGTCTTCACCATGGCGCTAGGGTTGAGGGCCGGGATCAGTGTCACCGCGGTGAGCACCTTGAGCGTGCTGGCCGGCGCGAACTGGCCGTGCGGGTCCTTGGCCGCCAGCACCTGCCCGGTGTTGGCGTCGGCGATGACGTAGGCCGAGGCCGGGACCTTGGGCAGCTTGAGGATTTTGCCGGATGACGGGTAGTTCACGACGATGCCGGAGCTGGCCATCTTGGGCCCGCCCACCTGCAGGCGCTGGGCCCGGCTGGGGGTGGCGTTCGGCGACCCGCTGGCGGCCGCGGCGGCGGCAGGCGGGACGGCCAGCATCGCGGGCGCGGCAGCGAGGGCCACGGCGGCCCCGGCCAGGGCAGCAGCAGGCGCGCGAGCACCAGCTCTCATGACGTCCTCAACTTCCCGTGAATACCCGCGAATACCAGCTCAATCCGCTCAGGCGGGCGCCTCGCGCCCGATGAATCCGGCCGCCGCTCGCGGGACTGGCCGCCCGGCCAGAGCCCGCGCTGGGATCGACACTATGCGAGTGCCCGGCGGTAGGCGATGCAGCAGCATACGCCGTCGGCTTTCGGGCCCGGGAGTCACTCGCTGTGACCTCCCCCACCTAGGACGCTACCAACACACGCCATAATCTGGTCCTATGAGCATCACCGGCGCTGATCTGCGCTGACTTTGCCAGATAGTGGCCTGGGAGCCTAATCGGGGAGCCAATCGTCATGATCCGGTCGCCTCCCCGAAGATCTGATCCATCACCGTGGCCGCCTTGCTGATCTTGTCGGCGATCTGGTGGCGATAGACGACCTTGGTGACGTTGCTGTTGATGTGGCCGGCCGCGTCGGCGATGACGTCGATGTCGACCCCGGAGTCCGAGAGCACCGACACGAACGTGTGGCGCTGCTCGTGCAGGTGCCAATCCGAGCCGATCTCTGCGCGCTGGCAAACATTCCTGAATGGGTGGTTGACGCTGGACGGCCACAGCGGCTGGACGGCGTTGTTCGGGAAGACTAGTGCAGGCCCGCGTAAGTCCTTGAGGGGTTCGCCGCCGGTTTCGTGGTGATCATGCGGCCGTGGGGAGGGCGCTGGCGCTGGC
>JBOHCO010000867.1:0-1241 GCA_050698895.1 Streptosporangiaceae bacterium | reverse complement strand
CGCGCAGCAACTGGGACGCCATCGGCTCGGACTCGCCGATCCGCCGGGCCGCGCGCACCGCGGCGACCAGGACGGCCTCGTCTGCGCCGGCCGGGTCGGTGAAGTACCGGTAGTCGATCGATGGCCGCTCGTCCGGATCGGCGCTGGTGTGCACCGTGGCCGCGTCCCAGCCAGCCGCCCCGAGGTCGGCCCACTCCCGCAGGTCCGCCACCCGTGGCCGCCACGAGATCATGGTGTTGGCGGTGGAGCAGCCGCCGAGGATCCGCAACCGGGCCTGGCGGATACCGGAGTTACCCCGTTCCTGGCGCACCGACCGGTAATCCAGGTCGTACTCGCCTTCCAGCATCTCGGCCCACCGGCGGATCGACCGGGCGCGCGGCTCGTGCTCGTCGCTCGGGCCCCACTCGACCAGGCCGACCGAGACGGCGGGGTCCTGCGCCAGCCGCGCCGCGACGATGCAGCCGGCCGTGCCGCCGCCGATCACCAGGTAGTCGAACTCCACCATCGGCGCTCCTACGCGGGCGGGTAGCCGACCAGCAAGATGCCGTGGCAGTCGGCCTCGGCCGAGCGGTAGACGTGCGGGCCGTCGCCGCTGTACCGGGCGTAGTCGCCCGGGCCGAGCGTGAGCGGATCGCTGACCGGGCCGACCGTGATCGTTCCCTCCTGCACAAACACGCGCTCGACCACGCCACTGCCGTGCGGGCTGCCGAGGTGCTCCGTGCTGGCGGGCAGGAACAGCTCGAAGACCTCGACCAGGCCGCCGCGCTCGACCCGGTCCAGCAGCCGCAGGTCGAGCTTCCCGCCCTGGGTCGACCCGAGCACCCTGGCCCCCTGCTGGGCCCGGACGACCACCGTCGTGGTCTCGCTCCGGTCATCGAGCAGATCGCTGAAGGCCACGCCGAGCCCCAGGGCCAGCGACCACAGCGTCTCGATGGTCGGGTTGCCCCGGCCCTGCTCCAGGTTGGCCAGCGTGGCCTTGGCGACATCGGCGCGGGTGGCGAGGGTGGCCAGAGACATCCGGCGGGCGGTCCGGAGGCGGCGCAGGTTGGCCGCGATGACGTCCCCCACGTCGGCGAAAGCCTGTTCCGGGCCTTGACTCTCCATGCCAGCAAACTATATCAATGGTCTAACAAATTGGTACGTCAGGGGTGACATGACGGACATGGTCCTCGATCCGGCGGCGATCGCGGCGGACACGGGTGTCAATGGGGCGGCGGCGTCGGCGGCGATCGCGCCAGCGA
>JBOHCO010000866.1:0-1005 GCA_050698895.1 Streptosporangiaceae bacterium | reverse complement strand
GAGCACTGCGCGCCCACGCAGCCCACCCCGGTGCCCGCGTCCGCGGGGGGCGTGGCCGCGGCGAGCGGGACCAGCAGTCCGGCGATGGCGGCGACGCCCGCGAACATCACGCGTCGTTTCATGGCTTGCACTCCTGCGCCTGTGGATAGTAGACGGTGGTAGGAATCGAGGTGACTCCCCAGCGCCCGTTACTCTCCCGGACGAGCACATCGGAGTTGCTGTAGTAGTTCTGGTTGTGCGGTGTCTGCTGGCCAGGCGGCAGGATCTGGCCAGTAGACAGGCTGGTGTTGCGGGCCCGCGCGGTGTCCACGCACTCGGTCACCACGATCGTGCCCTTGGCCCCGTGCACCGCGCGCATCCGCCAGAAGCGGACGGTCCCGGTGAACGACTCGGTGGTCACGCTCGGCACGTGGAGCGTGGCGGCCAGGCCGGTCCGCACCCGCGCCGAGGCGGCGTAACTGCGCCAGCGCTGGTCGCGGTCCCCGGTGTAGTCGGCGTACAGGACCGCGAGCACGAAATCCTTGGCCGCCATCACGGCGGCCTTCTCGCCGGGGCGGCCCGGCATCCACGGCGTCATCAGGACGTGGGCGTTGCGGCCGAACGGCGGCCGGACCAGCGTCAGCGGGTCGGCCGAGGCCGACGGCGCCGAGGTATGCGAGCTGGCGGCGGTCGAGTTGTCGCTCGCGGGGTGGAAGGTCTGCGGGGCAGCGGTGCTGCAGGCCACGGCGAGCACGCCGGATCCGGCGAGGAGGGCGCCCCTGAGGCCCCATCGCAGATAGCCGTGTCCGAATCCTGGGTTCCCCATGATGGCGATACCTTAGCAATTACGGTCAAACCGGAAGGTGCCATTCATCAAGTTGGTATCATCCCGGCCGGTGCCGTTCCGGGCCGTTCCGATGGCGCTGACGCGAGCCGTTCCGGTCAGCCGGGCATGGGGCCGCAGGTGGCCGTTGGCCAGGCCTTACCGCCGGCCGCCACCGCCGTCACCCAGGTCCCAATCGTCTT
>JBOHCO010000865.1:0-2457 GCA_050698895.1 Streptosporangiaceae bacterium | reverse complement strand
CGTGCGTTACTCGCCATTCCGGGTGTTTCCCTGCCCCGGTCCCTGGCAAACAGTGACCGCCTGCCAAGCCGGCCGATATGGCCACGATATGCCCCAGAAGACATTCCTGGCTGACGCGGGCTCAGGGATTCTCAGCTACTGGGAGGCGGGCGAGGCACCGCCGCCGCCCGCCGGCTGGCCCTGTCGGTAGCCGGGAACGAGGAGGCCCAGGCGTCGGTGGCCAAGAGCCTGGCCGGGGATTCGGGGACCGGCTGGCCGCGGTCCGGGCGCCAGCGGTCTTCGTGCTGGGGGAGGCGGCGGGAGACCGGCCGCGGGGCGGGCCAGGCGGCCCGGACGGCGGGCGGCGGAGGCAGTTGGCGGCGACCTGCTGGCGTGTTTTCCGGGCGGTCTTGCCGTCACGATGCGACACTGTCCGTTACGCTCCGCGCTGAATAGCCGCGCAAGCTGGGATGGTCCACCAGTTCCCGGCTGAGAACGACACGTGAACGGGGGTGTTCATGGGCCTGCTGGCCGGCCAGGGCGGTGCTGTCGACGGTTACGAGCCCGTAGCTCTCCGACCTGACCTGGTGACCGCGCCGCAGCCGGGCGCCGCGATGTTCCGCCGCACGTCGCCGCACCCCAGCCGCCGGGCCGTGCTGCACCTCCAGACCGCCCGCGACGCCTCGGCCCCGCCCGACCTGGCCCGGTGGTTCACCGAGCGGGGATTTCACTTCTACGTCGCCGCGCTGCGCTGGCCGGGTGGGTCCCGCCGGCCGTGGCAGCGGTCCGCCGCGGCGCTCATGTCGGGGTTCGCGGAGATCGACGCGCGCTGCGCGCACCTGCGCACCGCCGACGGGATCGACAACGTCATCGTCACGGCGCACGGCGAGGGCGCGCTGGCCGCCGCGCTGTGGTGCGACGCTCAGCGCGGCGACGCGGAGCGGTACGACATCCAGCATCCCGGTGGCCGGGCCGACGCGCTGATCCTCTACACGCCGGCGTTCGGCGGGAACCTCCGCCGGGCCCTGGACATCCCGTGCCCGGTGCTGGTCATCGGCGGCCCGCTGGGCCAGGTCCGCGGCGGCCGGGCGCGCCGCCCCGAGCCCGCGGCCGCGGTCGACCTGGGCCGGCATGTCACCTGGCTGCGGCCGACCGACGGCGAGGCCCGGCCCGACGCCCAGCGGCCCGAGGACCGGGCCCGGTTCTTCGACGAGATGGGCCGCTGGCTGGGCGCCTACATGTACGGGCGGGTGCGCGACCGGCTGCTGTGAGGCGGCCGCAAGAGGCTGCTCAGCTGACCTTGACCAGCACCTGCGGATAGCCGCTGGCGCCATTGGGCTCGGGCGGCGCCTGGAGCGAGGTCTGGGTGTAGCCGGTGCGGTCGGTGGCCCGAGCCTCGATCAGGTGCTGACCGGGCGTCGCGGGCCATTCCCAGGTCCACTGGCGCCAGGTGTCGATGTCGGGCACCGTGGCCAGCCGGGCCTCGTGCCACGGTCCGCGGTCGATGCGCACCTCGACGGCCTCGACACCCTTGTGCTGGGCCCAGGCCACCCCGGCCACCGTCGTGGGACCGGCCTTGAGCTGGCCCGAGGTGGCCGGCACGTCGATGCGCGACTCGGTCTTGATCGGCGCCTGCCGAGACCAGCCCCGGACCGTCCAGTAGGCGTGGCTGGCCGCGAACGTGGTGACCTCGATGTCGGTGATCCACTTGCACGCGGAGACGTAGCCGTACAGGCCGGGCACCACCATCCGGACCGGGAAGCCGTGCGCGACCGGCAACACGGTGCCGTTCATGGCCACGGCCAGCATGGCGTCCCGGCCGTCCATGGTCACCTCGATCGGCGTGCCCGAGGTGAAGCCGTCGGAGGAGGTGCACAGCAGCTGGTTGGCCCCGGCCTTGATGCCGGCCTGGCGCAGCAGGCTGCGCAGGCTGGCGCCGAGCCACTTGGCGTTGCCGATGTAGGGGCCGCCGACCGGGTTGGACACGCAGGTGAGCGTGATGTATTCCTCGATGAGCGGGCGCCGGATGAGGTCGTCGAAGGTCAGCGTGAGTTCCTTCTCGACCATGCCGTGTATCCGGAGCTGCCAGCTGGAGGGCGGGATCTCGGGCAGCACGATGGCGGTGTCCACCCGGTAGAAGTCGGCGTTCGGGGTGATGAACGAGCTGAGCCCGGGGATGTTGAAGTGCGTTCCGGCCGGGAGCGGCGGGGCGGGCCGGACCGGGGGCGGGATCCGCAGCGTCTTCTGCGCGACGCTGACGCTGGCCCGCTCGCCCAGCAGCCGCCCGCCGATGCCGGCCACCACCGCCGTGCCCGCGACGAAGGCGCTGGTCGCGATGAACGACCGGCGCGGCGGGGCGGGGCGGGCGGGCTCGGGCCGGGGGGCCGGACGGCGGCCTGCGTCGCCGGGGGTCCACTGGCCGGGGCCCATCCGCCCGGTCCGGTCGGGCACGCCGGGGATCGGCGGGCGGGCCGGGCC
>JBOHCO010000864.1:0-1380 GCA_050698895.1 Streptosporangiaceae bacterium | reverse complement strand
CGCCGAGGATAGAAGCCCAGCTCAGATGCTCTGCACGAGTTCTGGCACGGCACAACCCTCAGCCGCTAGCGGACGTGCGTGCATGTCCCTGCACGTCTATTACTGTGTCAGCTGGTGACGTCGGCGCTGCCGAAACGCGCCCAGGCGAAGGCGACCGCCATCGCTAACTTAGGTATATGCCGAACGACGCGAGCCCTTTCGCCACGGTCATGGTGTCGGGCGGGGTGCGCAGCAGCGCGTCGAACGACAGCCACCAGTGTGTGGGCAGGTAGGGTGCCAGCCAGCCGAGCTGCGGGATATTGTCCAGTACCTCGCTGGTGACCACGGCAATCAACACGGCGGCGATCGCGACCAGCGAGTGCTCGGTCAGCGTCGATACCGCCAGCGCGAGCGCGCCGAGCGTGGCCATCGCCGCCACCACATACAGCGTTACCAGCAGGACCCGCACCAGCCCGCGGCCAGGGACACCGTGGCGCCGGAAAGCAGCGTCACCGGCCCGACCGGGAACAGCGCCGCGCCGGCGGCCAGGGCCACCGCGGAGACGATGACGGTCGCGGACAGCGCGAATATCACGGTCGCGGCGAGCTTGACCGCGAGCAGGCGGGTCCGCCCGACGGGCACGGTCAGCAGGTAGCGAAGCGTGCCGTATCCGGCTTCCCCCGCCATCGAGTCACCGCCGGCCACGGTGACCACCACCGGCAGCACCAGGACCAGCAGGGTGGACAGCGCGGTGAACGTCAGGAACACCCCGTTCCCCGCGAGCTGGGCATACAGCAGCGTCGCGTGGGCCGGCCCCCTGGGCTGGCCGGCGGGCGGTCCCGTGACCCGCAGCAAGATCCCTATCAGCAGGGGGAACAGTGCGGTGATCACCAGCAGGAGCTGGTTCCGCCGGCGGCCGAGCACCAGCCGAAGTTCTGACCGCAGCAGCCGCCCGCTACGCACCGACATCGAAGCCCTCCCCGGTCAGCCTGATGAACAGGTCCTCCAGGCTCGGCGCCGCCACGCCGAACGAGCGGACGCCGACGCCGGCGCGCACCAGTTCGGCGCAGATCCGCTCCGGCTCGGCGCCTCCCATCACCGCCGAAGCCTCGCCGGTCCCGTCCACCGGGCCGTCCAGCCCGAGCGCGGCCATCGTCTTGGCGGCGAGCCTGGCGTCGGCGGTGCAGACGGTGACCCTGGCCGCCCCGGTCCGGCGCAGCTCGGCCAGCGGCCCCTGGAACACGAGCTTGCCAGCGCGCATCACGCCGACGCGGGTGCAGATCTGCTCTACCTCGGCGAGCAGGTGCGAGGAGACGAACACGGTGGTCCCGTCGGAGGCGATCTGCCGGATCAGCGTCCGGACCTCCCGGGTGCCCTGCGGGTCCAGGCCGTTGGTCGGCT
>JBOHCO010000863.1:0-3254 GCA_050698895.1 Streptosporangiaceae bacterium | reverse complement strand
TGCTGGTCGAGCTGACCGACAAGGCCCGGCAGATGGCCGAGGAGATCTACGGGCCGCTGACCGAGGCGATGGAGCACTTCGAGCGCTACTCGGACGATGAGCTGAGGCTGATCAGGGACTTCCTCCGGGAGGGCGGCGCCCTCCTGGTCGCGCACGCGGCGCGAGTCGAGAAGCAGCGCCTGAGCCGCGACGGCGGCGCCCCAGGCTGACAGCGCCCAGGCTGACAGCGCCCAGACTGACAGCGCCCAGGCTGACAGCGCCCAGGCTGACAGCGTCCTGGCTGACAGCGCCCTAGGCTGACGGCCCTCTAGGCTGACAACGTGCTCAGCATCTACGACGCTCAGGCCGGGGCCGTTGCCGAGGTCCGGCCGGGCCGCCGCCGCGAACTGCGCCTGCAGGTCAGCGCCCCGGCCGCCGGCGACGGCATCGGGCTGGCCGACCTGCGCCGGTACCTGACCGCCGACCTGGTCCGGCGTACCGCGCAGCGGCACCGGCTGGCGGTCAGCCTCGACAGCGACGGCGAGAGCCGGGCCCTGGCAGCGCTGAACATCTACCCGCCCGAGCAGGTCACGCTGGCCGCGGACGGCGCGGACCTCTGCGTGCTGGATGCCGCGACCGAGCCAGCCGACGCCGACGCCGACGCGCGCCGGGTCGTCCTGGGTCGGACCACGGCCGAGGCAGCCGACCTCGGCGACCCGCTGGCCGCCCTGGCCGAGCGCGGCCTGGACCCGCTCGCGCTGCGCCTGGCCTTCCTCGAGCATCACTACCGGCAGCCGCTGGAGGTGACCTGGGCCGAGCTGGCGCGGGCCGACGCCACGCTGCGCGACTGGCGGCGACAGGTGGCGGTCTGGGCCACGCAGCCGAGCAAGCCCATGTGCGCCCAGTACGTGGCCGAGCTGGCCGCCGCCTTCGACGACGATCTGGACAGCCCGGCCGCGCTGCGGTCGCTGCGGACGCTGGCCGCCGACGCCGAGATCCCGCCGGGATCCAAATTCGAGACCGCCGCTCACGTCGATCAGCTGCTCGGTCTGGATCTGGTCAGCGAGGTCGGCCGCACCGTCTGACCCGCCCGCTCACCTCGCGCAACGTTTCGGGCCTTAAATAGCGAACTACGCAACGGATCGTTGCTAGCGCGCAGGATTCACCGGCGCTCATCGTGCCTGCTCACTCCTAGTCTGGATGGACCGGAACCCTTCAGCGGAGCAGCCGATAGGAGCCGAATGACCGGAAGTCGCCCGCTGCGCACCTCGACACGGGCCAGGACGTACCTGATGTGCCCGCCCGAGTATTTCGCGGTGAGTTACGCGATCAATCCCTGGATGCACCTGGATGATCCGGTGGATGCCGACCGGGCCAGGCAGCAGTGGGAGCAGTTGCGCACGACGTTCACCAGCCTGGGTCACACGGTGCGCACCATCGCGCCGGTCGCCGGGCTGCCGGACATGGTCTTCGCGGCCAACGGCGCGTGCGTGGTGGACGGCAAGGTGCTCGGGGCCCAGTTCCGGCATCCCGAGCGGGCCGCCGAGGGACCGGCCTACCAGCGCTGGTTCACCGAGCGGGGCTACCCGGTCGTCGCGTCGCCGCGGGCGGTCAACGAGGGCGAGGGCGACCTGGTGTCCACCGGCCGGGCCATCCTGGCCGGGCACGGGTTCCGCAGCGACCTGGCCGTACGCGACGAGCTGACCGAGCTGTTCGGCCTGCCGGTGATCAGCCTGCGGCTGGTCGACCCGCGGTTCTATCACCTCGACACCGCCCTGGTGGTCCTGGATAGTGAGACGGCGGCCTACTACCCGGCGGCGTTTGACGACGCGGGCCGGGCGGCCCTGGCCTCGCACTTCGCCGAGCTGATCGAGGCCAAGGACGAGGACGCCGAGGTGCTGGGCCTGAACGCGGTCAGCGACGGACGGCATGTGGTGCTGCCCCGGCAGGCGACCGGGCTCGCGGCCCAGCTAACCGCCGCGGGGTTCGAGCCGGTGGGCGTCGACCTCTCGGAGTTCCTCAAGGCAGGCGGGGGACCCAAGTGCTGCACGCTGGAACTCAGGTAGGAGGCGAGGACATGTCAGACCCGAGCGCCGAGCTGCGCGCACTGGCCGCCGCGCACAGCGCGCACAACTACCACCCGCTGCCGGTCGTGATCGCCACGGCCGAGGGCGCCTGGGTCACCGACGTGGGCGGCCGGCGCTACCTGGACATGCTGGCCGCCTACTCGGCCATTAACTTCGGCCACCGCCACCCGCGCCTGGTCGCGGCCGCGCAGCGCCAGCTGGAGCGGGTCACGCTGGTCAGCCGGGCCTTCGAGCACGACCAGTTCGGCCCGTTCTGCGCCGAGCTGGCCGCGCTGGCCGGGATGGACATGGTGCTGCCGATGAACACCGGCGCCGAGGCCGTCGAGACCGCGATCAAGACCGCCCGCAAGTGGGGCTACGAGGTCAAGGGCGTCCCCGACGGCGAGGCCGTCATCGTGGTGTTCGACGGCAACTTCCACGGCCGCACCACGACGATCATCAGCTTCTCCACCGACCCGGACGCCCGCGCCTCCTACGGGCCCTACACGCCCGGCTTCCGCATCGTCCCCTACGGCGACCTGGACGCGCTGCGCGCCGCCATGGACGGCAACGTGGTGGCGGTGCTGGCCGAGCCGATCCAGGGCGAGGCGGGGGTGCTCGTGCCGCCGCCCGGCTTCCTGGCCGGGATCCGCGAGATCTGCTCCGAGCACGGCGCCCTGTTCATCGCCGACGAGATCCAGTCCGGCCTGGGCCGGACCGGGACCACGTTCGCCTGCGAGCACGACGGCGTGGTGCCGGACATGTACATCCTGGGCAAGGCGCTGGGCGGCGGCATCGTGCCGATCTCGGCCGTGGTGGCCAGCAGCGAGGTGCTCGGGGTGTTCAAGCCCGGCCAGCACGGCTCCACGTTCGGCGGCAACCCGCTGGCCTGCGCGGTGGCCCGCGAGGTCATCGCGATGCTGTCGACCGGGGAGTTCCAGGAACGCTCGGCCAAGCTCGGCGCGCACATGCTGGACCGGCTGGCGGCACTGCCGGAGAGCGGGGTCCGCGAGGTGCGCGGCCGGGGCCTGTGGGCGGGCGTGGAGTTCGCGAACCTGACCGGGCGCGACGCCTGCGAGCGGCTGGCCGAGCGCGGGGTGCTGGCCAAGGACACCCACGGCACCACGATCCGGCTGGCCCCGCCGCTGATGATCGCCGAGGAGGACCTGGACTGGGCCCTCGACCAGGTCGAGGCCATCGTCCGCTAGA
>JBOHCO010000862.1:0-3042 GCA_050698895.1 Streptosporangiaceae bacterium | reverse complement strand
GCCCGGCCCCGTCGACTTCGGCCAGCCACAGGCCGCCGTCCGCGGCGCAGGCCGCCAGCGCGCCCGCGCGGTCGGCCGCGTAGGCCGTCAGCCCGGCCAGGTCGGCCAGCACCCGCTCGCCGCCGCCGGAGTACCGCCAGAGCAGCAGGCGCGGGCTGGCCCCTGACGCCGAGCGCAGGAACAGCACCCCGTGCGGGGTGACGGTGAAGTCGCGGGGCACCCCGAGCGAGAAGCGCCCGGTCCGGGCAAACTGACGCGGAAATTCATCGGTATCCATAAAAAAAGACTCCCGGCCGGGTGACGGGGAGTCCGAAAGTAAGCCGATTACCGGGAAATACAACCCTACCGGCGGACTCTTATTATATCACCGGTGATCGGGGGGATTTTCCCTAACAGGCGTCAGTAGTGCTCCAGCAGCGCGCCCAGCAGCACGAGGCCCATCAGGCCGCCGCCGACCACGGCGATCACCTCGACGCCGGTGAGCAGGCCGGTGACCAGCACGCCCAGCCCGATCAGGAACACCCGCGGCGCGAACCTCGCGGCCTGAGCCGTGAACGCGCCCATCAGGGACTGGCCGATAACCGGGCCGATCAGGAAAAAGAGCACCGCGCCGAGGACAACCAGGACCAGCATGGCCAGGCGCCCCGAGTCGGTCATAAGGCCAGGCTCGCCCGGCGCGGTCCTGGCCAATCCCGGCCCCGCGCAAAGAGTCCCTATCCGCCCGGCGGCTTAGGTAAAGGAGCGCCTCAGGTGCGCGCGTGCGATTGCGCCGCCCGCGGTGCGGCGGGCTCGGCCGCGGTGCCCGGCGCGCCCGCCGAGGTCAGCGGCCCGCGGCGCAGCAGCAGCCCGCAGATCACCCCGCCGGCCGCGAAGATCCCGGCCGTCCACCAGAAGCCCGTCGTGTAGCCGTGCACCGCCGCGGACGCCCGCAGGGCCGCCTGCGCGGTGGGCGACGCGGCCACCGCCGGGGTCAGGTGGCTGGCGATGAAGCTGGCCGTCGCGCTGGTGGCAATGGTGTTGAGCAGCGCCGTGCCGACCGAGCCGCCCAGCTGCTGGCCCACGTTGACGGTGGCCGAGGCTACGCCCGCGTCCTCCGGCCCGACCCCGAAGGTGCCGGTGTTGAACGCCGGCGGCAGGGACATGCCGACTCCCGCGCCGACCACGATCATGGGGCCCAGCACGGTCGCGACGTAGCCGGAGTGGACGCCGATCCCGGTCAGCCAGACCATCCCGGCCGCGGCCACCAGCAGGCCGAAGCTGATCAGCGGCTTGGGCCCGATGCGCGGCAGCAGCACCACGTTGGACAGCTGCGCGAAGATCATCAGCGCGCCGACCGTGGGCAGGAACGCGAGGCCGGTGATCACCGGCGTGTAGCGCAGGATCGTCTGCAGGTAGAAGGTCAGGAACAGGAAGATGCCGAACAGGCCCGCGCTGACCATGAACACGCCCAGGTAGGCACCCCCGCGGTTGCGGTCAAGCACGATCCGCGGCGGCAGCAGCGGGTGCGACGCGCGGGTCTGCCAGGCCGCGAACGCGATCAGCAGCACCACCCCCGCGATCAGGAACCCCACGGTCGCCGGCGCGCTCCAGCTGTGGATGGCCGCGTTGGAGAACCCGTAGACCAGGCAGAACATCGACCCCGAGACCAGCAGGGTGCCGGGCACGTCCAGGTGAGCCGTGCCCCCCGGCCGCTGGCGGCTCAGCCAGGCCACCGCCCCGGCCCCGGCCGCCACGGCGAGCAGCAGGTTCACGTACAGGCACCAGCGCCAGTCCAGGTACTCGGTGAGCACGCCGCCGAGCAGCAGGCCGACCAGGCCGCCGCCGCCGGCGATGGCCCCGTAGACGCCGAACGCCCGGTTCCGCTCGGCCGGGTCGGTGAACGTCGTGGTCAGCAGGGACAGCGCGGCCGGCGCCAGCAGCGCCGCGAACGCTCCCTGGCTGGCTCGCGCGGCCACCAGCATGGTGAAGTTGACCGACGCGCCGCCCACCGCCGAGGCCGCCGCGAACCCGACCAGCCCGGTGATGAAGACGACCTTGCGGCCGAACAGGTCGGCGATCCGGCCGCCGAACAGCAGCAGGCTCCCGAACGCCAGTGAGTAGGCAGTGATCACCCACTGCCGGTCGGCGTTGTTGAAGTGCAGCGCGGCCTGCGCGGAGGGCAGTGCGATGTTCATGATGGTGATGTCCAGCACGATCATCAGCTGGGCCAGGCCGACCACGCCCAGGACCAGCCAGCGCCGCTGGTCGAGGCCGCCCGCCCCCGTGCTGCCTGCGGTGTCCACTGTTGTCATGAGCCCCCGCTCCCCGTCTGGAGACACCATCCCCGATGAGGCCGAGGCTAACAGAAGCGGAGATGGCACCTCCGTTCCGGGCTACCATCTGGGGCATGACCACGAGCAGCACCAGCGGCGGCCCGGGCCGGCCGACGGCCGCGCTGGCGCCGATCCCGGTGCGGCCGCTGCGCCGGGACGCCGAGCGGAACCGGCAGCGGATCCTCCAGGCCGCCGCGGAGGTGTTCACCGAGCGGGGCTTCGCGGCCACGCTCGACGACGTGGCCCGCCACGCCGGAGTGGGCGTGGGCACCGTCTACCGGCGCTTCCCGGACAAGGCGTCGCTGGCCGATGCGCTGTTCGGCGAGCGCATCGACGCGCTGATCACGCTGGCCGAGCAGGCCAGGGACGAGCCGGACGCGTGGGCCGCGCTGGTCGGGTTCCTGGAGCGCTCGGCCGAGATGCTGACCCGCGACCGCGGCCTGCGCCAGCTGCTCATGTTCGCCGCGCACAGCCACGACCGCGCGCTGTACGCCAGGGACCGGATGCGCCCGGCCCTGACCGCGCTGCTGGAGCGGGCCCAGGCCGCGGGCCAGGTCCGGGCCGACATCCGGGCCACCGACATCCCGGTCATCGAGCTGATGATCAGCGCGGTGGCCGAGTACACCCAGGCCGTGCAGCCGGTGATCTGGCGCCGCTACCTGGCGCTCATGCTGGACGCGCTGCGCCCGGCCGGGGCCCGCCCGCTGCCCGAGCCGCCGCTGTCGACCGG
>JBOHCO010000861.1:0-2638 GCA_050698895.1 Streptosporangiaceae bacterium | reverse complement strand
GCACGGCGCCGCAGGCTGCGATGCCGCGGGCGTCCGCCGCGCACCGGCTCCGGCCCGCGCTGTGGCGGGCCGGGTCGCGGCCGGTCCTCGGCGTGATCGCGGCCGGGGCCCTCGGCGTGGCCCTGCTGTGGCTGAGCAACGCGCCCCCGGCCGGCGGCCTCGGCGACGCCCTGACCGCGGCCGGCGAAATCCTGGGCCTGCTGGCCGGCTACGGCGTCATGGTCCTGGTCGCGCTGATGGCCCGGCTGCCGCCGCTGGAGCGCGGGATCGGCGCCAGCCAGCTGTCCCGCTGGCACGCCCTGGGCGGCCGGTACGTGATGTGCGTCATCGCCGCGCACGCCGTGCTGATCACCTGGGGCTACGCGGTCACCGCGCACGTGAGCCTGTTTTCGGAGACGGCCAGCATGCTGACCACCCGGCCGGACGTGCTGATGGCCACGGCCGGGGGCGCGCTGCTGCTGGCGGTCGGCATCGCCTCGGCCCGGGCCATCCGGCGCAGCATGTCCTACGAGACCTGGTACTACCTGCACCTGTACGCCTACCTGGGGATCGCGCTGGCGTTCAGCCATCAGTTCGCCGTCGGCGGCACGTTCGACGCCAGCCTGGCCGACCGGGTCACCTGGTCGGTGCTCTACGGCGCCGTGGCCGGGCTGGTGATCTGGTACCGGATCGTCACCCCGGCCCGCCGGCTGGCCCGGCACCATTTCCGGGTCGCCGGGCTGCGCCAGGAGGCGCCGGGGATCATGTCCCTCTACATCGCCGGGGAGCACCTGGAGGAACTGCGCGCCGAGCCCGGCCAGTTCTTCCGCTGGCGGTTCCTGTCCCGCGAGCACTGGTGGCAGTCGCATCCGTACTCGCTGTCGGCCGTGCCCCAGCCGGACGTGCTGCGGATCACCGTGAAGTGCCGCGGCGACGGCAGCGACGCGCTGCGCCGGGTGCGCCCCGGCACCAGGGTCCTGGCCGAGGGCCCCTACGGCGCGTTCACCCCCTCGCCCGGCCGCCGCGGCGTGGTGCTGATCGCGGGCGGGGTGGGCATCACCCCGCTGCGGGCCATGTTCGCCGCCCTGCCCGACACGGCCGGCCAGCGGCCCGGCGGGATCACGCTGCTCTACCGGGCCAGTCACCCGCGCGACATCGTGTTCCGCCGCGAGCTCGACGGCATCGCCGCCACCCGCGGCGTGGTGGTCCACTACCTGACCGGGTCCCGGCGCGACCTGGGCACCGACCCGCTGGCCGCCGGGAACCTGGCCGCGGTCGTGCCCGGCCTGCATCGCTGCGAGGCGTACATCTGCGGGCCGCCCGGCATGGTGGACACGGCCATCGCGTCGCTGCGCACCGCCGGCATGCCCCGGCGCCGCATCCACCATGAGTCCTTCAACTTCTAGTCCGAAGGGCCACGTCGTGGCCCTTCGGACTAGGTACCGCAGACTTCTGATCCGCAGGGGCCTTGGTACTTCTGAACGGAGCACACCCGCATGCGCCGCGCCATCCTCGCGCTCAGCAGCACCGTCGCCGGGCTCATCCTGCTGCTGTCGTTCAAGACGCACGTTCCCGGTGCTGCCTTCGCCGGGACCGCGGCGGCGTCCGGCAGCGGCGGCCCGGCGGCCGGCGCCGGGTCGGCGGACATGGCCGGGGCCGGTCACGCGAGCAACTCGGCCCGGCCGTCGCGGCCCCCGCACCGCAGGCGCTCGCGAGTCCGCACGGTCACCGGCACCGTCGCCAGCACCCCCTACGGACCGATGCAGGTCCGGCTCACGCTGGCCGGCCAGGCCATCACCAGGGTGACCGTGCTCCAGCGCACCGACGACGGCGCGGAGAGCAACCAGGTCGACGCGAACGCCATCCCCAAGCTCGTCGGCGAGACGCTCGCGGTGCAGAGCGCCCGCATCAACGCCGTCTCCGGGGCCAGCTACACCAGCGCGGGCTACCGGCGGTCGCTGCAGAGCGCCCTCGACCAGGCCGGGGCATGACGGCCCCCGCGCCGCCCGTCGGCGGTAGGACCGCGTCGGCCAGGGGGGACACAGCGTCCCCCGGGGACACCCCAGACCTCGATGGCCCTAGCCCCCCCGCGCCGCCTGCCGGCGGCAAGACCGAGACCGGGCGGCTGCGGCACGCCGAGCCGGTCATGGGCACCGTGGTGTCCTTCGACATCCCGGCCGCGGCCGCGGCCGCGCTGCCCCCGGTGCTGCGCTGGCTGCACTGGGTGGACGCCACGTTCTCGCCCTACCGGGAGGGCAGCGACGTCAGCCGCCTCGGGCGGGGTGAGCTGCCGCTGGCCGAGTGCGCGCCCGAACTGGCCGAGGTGCTCGGCGAGTGCGCGGTCGTCCGCGACGTCACCGGCGGCTTCTTCACCGTCAGCCCCGGCGGCCGCTTCGACCCCTCCGGCCTGGTCAAGGGCTGGTCCATCGAGCGCGCCGGCCGCCTGCTGGCCGCCGCCGGCGTCACCAGCTACTGCGTCAACGGCGGCGGCGACCTGCAGTGCGCCGGCGAGCCCGCCCCCGGCCAGCCATGGCGGATCGGCATCGCCAGCCCGCTGCACCCGGGCCGGCTGGCCACCGTCGTCACCGGCCGCGACTTCGCCGTCGCCACCTCGGGCAACGCTGAGCGGGGCGTCCACATCGTCAACCCGCACACCGGC
>JBOHCO010000860.1:0-18034 GCA_050698895.1 Streptosporangiaceae bacterium | reverse complement strand
CGCCTGGACCTGCCCGGTGCGGGCACGCCAGGGCCCGGCGCCCCGGCCACGCCCCCCGGACCGGCCACGCCCCCCGGACCGGCCGCGCCCCGCGATCCGGTCACTCCCTCCGGCCCGGCCGGGCAGGACCCGCTGCGGCCGGGCAGCAGCGGCAGCGACGTCTTCCGCCGGACCCTCAGCCCCGAGGCGGGCGACGACCAGCCGCAGGCCGGGGACGAGGGCCGCTACCACGGGCTGCCACGACGCACCCGCCAGGCGAGCCTGTCCCCGCACCTGCGGGAGAGCGTGCTGGCGCCCGGCCGCCACCCCGACGCCGGGTCGGGTCTGCCGCCCGAGGACATCCCGGCCCCTGACCACGCCCGTAACCTCGCTTCGTCGCTGCAGAGCGGCTGGCGGCGCGGGCGCGCGAGTGATCCAGCCGGCCCGCCGGGCCCAGCCGGGGAGGCTGACCCGGGCTCGCCGGACACGACTGACACGCCGCCCGCGCCTAGCGGGCGAGCGGCGAGACGACCGGACTCCGAGGAGCCGCTGAGCGAGGATGGCTGATGAATGAGCAGGGCGTGGCCGGGCCAGACCGAGACCTGAACTGGCTGCTCGACGACCTCGCTGGCCGCGTGGAGAACTTCCGGAAAGCCGTGATCCTCTCCCGCGACGGGCTGGTGATCGCGGCCACTCAGGAGATGGGCCGCGAGAACGCCGAACACCTGTCCGCGCTGGCCGCGGGCTTGCAGAGCCTGGCCAGGGGCGCCGGGGAGCACTTCGGGGCGGGTGAGGTGCGGCAGAGCATCATCGAACTGCAGCATGCGCTGCTGTTCGTCACCGCGGCCGGCCACGGCAGCTGCCTGGCCGTGCTGGCGCCCGCGGATGCCGACGCCGGCCTGGTCGCCTACGAGATGGCGATGCTGGTCAAGCGAGCCGGACCGCACCTGGCGTCTCACCCGCGCTTTCCGGCCTCCCAGTCGGCCATCCAGTCGGCCTCCCAGTCGGCCATCCAGTCGGCCACCCAGGACGTTGCGGACTGAACTCTGTGATGGGCGCGGACGACAAGTGGCTCGACCGGGACTCCGGCCCGGTCGTTCGCCCCTACGCGGTCACCGGCGGCCGGACCGAGCCGGCCGACGGCGAGGTACTGGACCTGATCGCCGTGGTGGTGGTCACGCACCGGGGCGGAGGATCCGACGAGCCCGGGCTGAGCCCGGAGCATCGCCGGATCATGATCCTGTGCGAGCGGCCGGTCACGGTGGCCGACGTGGCGGCGGACACGGGGCTGCCGCTGGGCGTTGTCCGGGTGCTGCTCGCCGACCTCACCCAGCAGGGCCGGATCTCCGTACTGCCGCAGCGACGCGCTGACGAGCAGCCCAGCGCCGACCTGCTCGAGGAGGTACTGCATGGGCTCCGTGCCCTCTGACGGCACCGCCGAAAGCCCGCATTCCCTGTTCAAGATCCTGGTCGCGGGCGGGTTCGGGGCGGGCAAGACCACGCTGGTCGGAGCGATCAGCGAGGTCCGGCCGCTGCGCACCGAGGAGCCGCTGACCAGCGCGAGCATCGCCTTTGACGACCTGGACGGCGTGGACAAGAAGACCTCGACCACGGTCGCGATGGACTTCGGCCGGATCACCATCGGCAGCCGGCTGGTGCTGTACCTGTTCGGCACGCCGGGCCAGGAGCGGTTCTGGTTCATGTGGGACGAGCTGGCCTACGGCGCGCTGGGCGCCGTGGTGCTGGCCGACACCCGCCGGCTGAGCGACTGCTTTCCCTCGGTGGACTACTTCGAGAAGCGCGAGCTTCCGTTCGTGGTGGCCATCAACTGTTTCGATGACGCGATCCGCTACGACCCCGAGGAGGTGCGGATCGCGCTCGACCTCGATCCGCGCGT
The DNA here is from genome assembly GCA_050698895.1 of Streptosporangiaceae bacterium. Lineage (GTDB taxonomy): Bacteria > Actinomycetota > Actinomycetes > Streptosporangiales > Streptosporangiaceae > DASUBV01. The sequence goes on along the minus strand of JBOHCO010000860.1, from coordinate 16,158 downwards.
GCCGACGGTGCTGTGCGACGCCCGCCAGGTCGGGTCGGTGAAGCAGGTGCTGATTACGCTGGTCGAGCATGTCCTGGCCAACCGGCCCAAGGACGGCTCAGGCCCCCGGCCAGCCCCGGTCACCGAGGTGTAGGCGACCGCGCGTTCGCCGCACCTAGCCAGAAGGACGGTTGTTCACGATGCACAGAGGAGTGCCGGCCGGTACGTCGGCGCCGCCACCGCCGCCGCCCCAGCCCGAGCCGCCGCGCGCCGAGGAGGCCGGGTGGCCGGTCCAGTCGGGTCTGATGCCCGCGGCGGCCGACGGCTTTACCTCGCGGCTGGAGACGGCGCCCAGCCTGGGCGCGGCGCTGCGGCCGGGAACCACGGTGGCCCTGGTGCCGGCCCGGCCGGCCGACAGCGGGTCGCGGGACTGGCTGGCGTCGTGCGGCAAGACCCAGCTCGCGGCCAGTTTCGCCGAGTCGCTGTGGCAGAGCCGCGAGCTGGACCTGATGGTGTGGATCAGCGCGACCAGCCGGGCGTCGGTGCTGTCGGGCTACCTGGCCGCGGCCGACGAGACGATGGGCGGCGGCCTGCCCGGCGACGCGGAGGCCGTGGCGTCCCGCTTCCTGGGCTGGCTGGCCGAGACCAAGCGGCCGTGGCTGGTGGTGCTCGACGGACTGGCCGACCGGGCCGACCTGGACGGGCTCTGGCCGGCTGGCGAGGCGGGGCGAGTGCTGGTCACCACCGGGGACCCCGCGGTGCTCACCGGTCAGCCGGGGACCCAACTGCTGCCGGTCGGGGTGTTCAGCCCGCGCGAGGCGCTCAGCTACCTGATGGGGCGGCTGACCGCCGACCCTGACCAGCGCATCGGCGCCATCGACCTGGTCAAGGACCTGGGCTGCGAGCCGCTGGCGCTGGCCCAGGCCAGTGCGGTGATCGCCAGCTCGTCGCTGTCCTGCCGGGACTACCGCGACTACTTCGTGCGCCGCCGCGACCAGCTCACCGACGCGGCCGGGGCGGAGCCGTCGGCCGCCGCGGTGACCTGGACGTTCAGCGTGGAGCAGGCCGACCGGTTGTCGCCCGACGGCACCGCGCAGTCGGTGCTGGCGGTGGCCGCGCTGCTGGACGGACTCGGGACGCCGGCCGCGGTCTTCACCACGGCGGCCGCGCGCGGCTACGTGGCGGGCGGGCCCGGCCAGCCCCCGGCCGACCCCGAGCGGGTCCGGACCGGGCTGCGGGTCATGGAGCGGGCGGGCCTGCTCGCGCTGGACATGGCCGGAACGCAGCCGGTGGTGCGGATGAGCGTGCCGGTCCAGGCCGCGGTCCGGGCCGCGATGCCCGACGCGATGCTGGACCGGACGGTGCGGGCGGCCGCGGACGCGCTGCTGGAAGCCTGGCCAGCCGGGGATCAGCGGGAGTGGCTGCCCGGCGAGCTGCGCTCGTCCACCGCCAATCTCCAGCGGGTCGCGGGCGACCTGCTGTGGGCGGGCGGCTGCCATCCGCTGCTGCTGCGCGCTGGGCAGAGCCTGGACAGCGCGCAGCTGACCGGCCCGGCCGTGGACTACTGGCGGGACCTGGCCACGGTCAGCGACCGGGTCCTCGGGTCGGGCCACGCTGACACGCTGGTCGCCGGCGAGCACCTGGCCGCCGCCTACCTGACCGCGGCGCGGTCGGCCGAGGCCGTGCCGTGGTGTCAGTGGATCCTGGCCAAGCGGGTCCACGGGCTCGGGCCCGACCACCCCAGCACGATCGCGGCCCGGCTCGAGCTGGGTCACGCCCTGGCCGCGGCGGGCCAGATCGGCGACGCGATCACCGTGCTGGACACCGCGGCCGACGACTACCAGCGGGTCTGCGGGCCCGACCACCTGGACACCCTGGCCACCCAGGATGAGCTGGCCGACGCCTACCGCAGCGCGGGCCAGTTCGACGACGCCATCCTCATCGGCCGCCGGACGCTGGCCAGCCGCGAGCGCATCCAGGGCGCCCAGCACCCGGACACCACCCGGACGCGGCAGCACCTGGCTGACGCCTACATGGTCGCGGACCGGGTCAAGGAGGCCATCGCGCAGTACAAGAAGGTGCTGGCCGACACCGAGCGGGCGCTGGGCTCGGACAGCCTGGACACCATCGCGGCCCGGGCCAACCTGGCCGCCGCATACCACGCGGCGGGCCGGATGGCCTCCGCGCTTCAGCTCTTCGAGCAGGCCAGGACCGGCTACGAGCGGGCGCTCGGCGCCGATCATCCGGAGACGCTGGCCCGCAGCGCGAGCCTGGCTCACGCCTACTACGGGGCGGGGCGGCTGACCGACGCGACGACGCTGCTGCGGGACACCTACGCGCGCTGCGAGCGGAACCTGCCGCCGGGCGACCCGCTCAGGCAGGCGGTGCGGGACAGCCTGACCAACATCGTGGGGAGCTTATCCGAGCACTAAGCCCCCCATCGGGGTTACCCGGCCGGGGTTACCCGGCCGGGGTTACCCGGCCGGCGGCGATCCGGCCCCGGCCGGGACGCCTTCCGGCGGGACAGGTTGCCCAGGAACTCCGGCAGCGCCCGGTAGCTGGCCATCAGCATCGGGATCGCGGTCAGGATGATGATCGGCCCGCTGCCGTAGGCCGTCACCGCGGCCAGCGCGGCCAGCGTGAGGCCCACTGAGGCGGCGGGCGCGGACGAGGCCATGCCGATGACCGTGTCCTGGGCCACGCCGATGGCGTCGGCCTCCAGGCGGGGGGCGGGGCGCCCGCGGTCCCGGATAACACCGCCGCTGGCTGGTCCGTCATCTGATCTCCGATCGGTTCGCTTAGCTGTCGCTTAGCGGTCGGCCAGCACGGCCAGGGCGGCCTCCGCGCCGTCGCCCAGCCGCACGGTGGCGCCCAGGTCGGTCAGCGACCGGCCCAGGGCGAGCAGCCCGACGACCGGGTTCAGGCCGTTTGCCGCGGGTCCCATGTGGCCGATGCGAACCAGGTTGCCGGCGCCCTGGCCGTCCGACAGCATCACGCCATAGCGGGCCCGGACGTGGCCGCGGACCTGCTCGTGGTCGAGGCCGTCGGGGACGGTCACCGCGGTGACGCAGGCGGCCGCGATGTCCTCGGTCTTCGGCCACAGCGCCAGCCCCATGGCCACGAGGCCGGCCCGGCAGGCCCTGGCGGCGGTCTCGTGCCGGCCGATGCCGGCGGCCAGTCCCTCCTCGAGGGCCTGATCGCAGGCCGCCTCGACGCCGTGCAGGTCGCTGACCGACGGGGTGTGGGGGAAATGGCCCTGGCCGTGCCATTGCTCGCGCCAGTCCAGCAGCGACAGGAATGACGCGCGCGGCGCCACCGGGTTGTTCTCGATAATGGCCCAGGCCTGCGGGCTGACCGAGATCAGCGACATTCCCGGCGGCCCGCCCAGGCACTTCTGCGGCCCGGCCACGCACACGTCGAGCTGCCAGGCGTCGGCCTCGAAGGTCATGCCGCCGACCGACGACACGCAGTCCACCAGCGTCACCACGCCGTGCGCCCGGGCCACCGGGCCGATCGCGGCGCAGTCGTTGAAGGTGCCGGACGGGGTCTCCGAGTGCACCACGGTCAGCAGCTCGATCTCCGGGTGCGCGTCCAGGAAGCTGGCCACCGCGGCGGGGTCGACGGACTCGTTGTAGGGCACCTCGATCTCGTGCAGCTCGGCGCCGAAGCCCTTGAGCCAGTGGCCCATGCCCTTGCCGAAGACGCCCGAGACCAGGTTGAGCACGTGCATGCCCGGCCGGACCAGGGACCGGGCCGCGGCCTCCAGGCCGAGAACCGCCTCGCCCTGCATGAGAATGATCTCGTTCGCGGTGGCCAGCACCTGGCCCACCTTGGCCTCGGTGCGCCGGAAGGCCTCGAGGAAGACCGGGTCGCAGTGGTAGGTGATCGGGCTGCCGAGGGCGGCGAGCGTCCGGGCGCTGGCCGTGGTGGGCCCGGCCGCGAGCGTGAAGTCCGGCTCGCGCGGTAAGGACGTGGGAGACACGGCGGGAACTCCTTACTCAGGACACCAGCCAACCAGGCGCTGACCGGCCTGCTCGCTCGAACACGTGGCGCCATTCCCGGTCCGAGCGGGAACGCCGTGACCGCGGCCACACTGGCCGATAACCTGGCGGCCCGCCCGCCATCCACATATTGACATGCTTAACGGCGGATTTCACCCCCGCCCTGATCACCCGGTTCGCCCGGCGGGCGGGGCCGATTGGGCCGCTGGCACGCGCCCGGCGTTCACTGGCCCGTCGTTGACCTGGTTCCATGCCCCGGCTAGCGTCGGGACGAAACGGGCTAAGTCACGGCGAAGCGGAGGTGCGCGTGAAGATCGCCGCAATCGTGACCGCGCTGCTGGCCGTGGCCGGCGTGCTCGGGTCGGCGCCGGCCGCCCTCGCGCAGTCGGCCGAGTCACCGGCCCCCAGAACCATCACCTCCCGGTTTCCCGCCGAGCCCAGCCCGGCCGGCGGGCCCGGCCAGGGACACGCTGCGCCCCCGCCGGCCCGGGGCCGCTACCGGACGATCTCCGTGCCGCACGCGACGCAGACCACGCCCGAGGACATCAACAACTCGGGGATGATCGTCGGCTGCTACCAGCCGGCCGCCGGGCCCACGCGCGGCTTCACCGACCGCGGCGGCCGGTTCACCACGATCACCGATCCCGCCGCGAGCCATCGCAGCCAGGTCCGGGGCTGCGTGCTCGGCACCAACTCCCGCGGCGTGCTGGTCGGCTACTACCTGAGCGCCTCCGGGGCGGAGCGCGCCTTCGTGGACCGCGGCGGCCACTTCACCCCGGTCGACGCGCCGGGGGCCGGACGCCGGCCCGGCCAGGGGACGATCGCCGTCGACATCAACGACTCCGGCGCGGTGGCCGGCTACTACACCGGACGCCGCGGCAAGTTCGGCTTCGTGCTCCGCCACGCGCGGTTCACCGACCCTGCGCTACCCGCCCGGCAGCAACAGCACCTGGGCCAGCGGCATCGCGGACAGCGGCACGATCGCGGGCGGCTACACCAGCCGCCGCGGGGTGCTGAATGGCTTCCTGGACTCGGGCGGCGCGTTCAGCCCGATCGCGGTGCCGGGCGCCCCCACGGGCCGGGGCAAGGGCACGGCCCCGGCGTGCATCTCGAAGCACACCGGCCTGGTCGTCGGGAACTACTGGCGACGCGGGCGGTCGTCACGGCCGGTCGGCTTCAGCGATCAGCACGGCGTTTACCGGACGCTCAGCGATCCGGCCGCCACCCAGGGGACCGCGCCGCAGTGCGGCAATGACAGCGGCCAGATCGTCGGCGTCTACTACACCGGCGGCGGCGCCCCGCACGGCTTCGAGTTCAACCCGCGCAGCTAGGGCCCGGCCCCGCGCCCCCTGCGGCCCGCCGGGGCTAGACCACATCGAGGGCGAGCAGGTCCTCCTCGGTCTCGCGGCGGACAATCGGCCGGGCCGCCCCGTCGCGGACCGCGATGACCGGCGGCCGCGGCACGTGGTTGTACTGGCTGGCCATGCTCCGGCAGTAGGCCCCGGTGCCCGGCACGGCGAGCAGGTCGCCCGGGCTCAGGTCGGAGGGCATGAACTCGTCCTTGACCACGATGTCGCCGCTCTCACAGTGCCGGCCGACCACCCGGGTCAGCACCGGCACGGCCGGTGACTCGCGCGAGGCCAGCGTGCAGGAGTAGTCGGCGTCGTACAGCGGGGTGCGGATGTTGTCGCTCATCCCGCCGTCCACCGCGACGTAGCGGCGGACCAGGCCGTGCTCCAGCAGCACGTCCTTGATCGTGCCGGCCCGGTACAGCGTGAACGTGCCCGGCCCGGCGATGGCCCGGCCCGGCTCCACGGACACCCGGGGCACCGCCACGCCCAGGGCCCGGCACTCGTGGCCGACGATCTCGGCCAGCGAGGCGGCCAGCGCCGCGGGCGGCAGTGGGTCGTGCTCGCTGGTGTAGGCGATGCCGAAGCCGCCGCCCAGGCCGAGCTCGGGCAGCGCCAGGCCGTGCTCGCGGACCACCTGCGCGTGCAGGCCGAGCAGCCGCCGCACCGCCACCTCGAAGCCCCCGGTGTCGAAGATCTGGGAGCCGATGTGCGCGTGCAGCCCCCGCAGCTCGAGCTCGGGCCGGGCCAGCGCGCGCCGCACCGCCTCGGCCGCCGCGCCCGCGGCCAGCGAGATGCCGAACTTCTGGTCCTCGTGCGCGGTCGCGATGTACTCGTGAGTGTGCGCCTCGACCCCGACCGTGACCCGGATCAGCACCGGGGCCCGTACGCCCAGCCGCCCGGCCGCCCCGGCCAGCCGGTCGATCTCGGACAGCGAGTCGATGACGATCCGCCCGATCCCGGCCCGCAGCGCCCGGTCGATCTCGGCGTCGGACTTGTTGTTGCCGTGCAGGGCGATGCGCTCGGGCGGGACGCCGCCGCGCAGCGCCACCGCCAGCTCTCCGCCCGAGCAGACGTCCAGGCGCAGGCCGTCGGCCGCGATCCAGCGGGCCACCTCGGTGCACAGGAACGCCTTCCCGGCGTAGTAGACGTCGGCGCCGCGGCCCAGCCCGCCGAAGGCGGTCGCGAAGGCGTCGCGGAAGGCGACCGCCCGGCCCCGGAAGTCCGCCTCGTCGAGCACGAACGCGGGCGTGCCGAACCGTTCGGCCAGCTCGCGCACGTCCACCCCGCCGACCTCGAGCGCGCCGGCCGGGTTACGGACCACCGTGCTGGCCCAGAGCTGCGGCAGCAGCTCGTTGACGTCGGCGGGCGGGCGCAGCCACGCCGGCACCGTGGCGACTCCCCCGTAGCCGGGGCTGTGCAGCGCGCCGGCTTCGTGAGCGGGCATGGACGACTCCGTTTCCGAGAAGACTGCTGGTGATCCAGTGATCCAGCCGGCCAGCCTAGTGGGGGCGACCGGCCGCCGGCTCCGCCGACAGCAGGTCCAGGCCGAGGTCTAGGGCCGGGCTGGAGTGGGTCAGCGCGCCGACGGCGATGAAGTCGACCCCGGTCTGCGCCACCGCACGGACCGACGCCAGCCGCAGGCCGCCGCTGGCCTCCAGCTTCGTCCCCCGGTACGCGCCGGCCAGGGCGACTGCGGTCCGCAGATCAGCCACGCTCATGTTGTCGAGCAGGATGAGCCCCGCGCCGGCGGCCAGGGCCTCGCGGACCTGATCCAGGTCGTCGCACTCGACCTCCAGCGGCAGGCCCGGCGCGGCCGCGCGGACCGCCCGGATGGCCGCGCCCACCCCGCCAGCCGCGGCCACGTGGTTGTCCTTGATGAGCGCCGCGTCGCCCAGGCCCATCCGGTGGTTGACGCCCCCGCCGCAGCGGACGGCGTACTTCTCCAGCTGGCGCAGGCCCGGCGTGGTCTTACGGGTGTCGCGGACCACGCAGCCGGTCCCGGCCAGCTCGTCCACCCAGGCCCTGGTGACCGTGGCGATGCCGGACAGGTGGGTCAGGAAGTTGAGCAGCGTCCGCTCGGCGCCCAGCAGCTCGCGCAGCGGCGCCTGGATCCTCAGCACCTCGGTGCCCGGGCCGACCGGGGCGCCGTCACGACCGCGGACCTGCGCGGCGCCGGCGTCCACGCCGACCGCGTCCAGCACGGCCAGCGCGACCGGCAGCCCGGCCAGCACCCCGGACTGGCGGGCGACCACGCCCGCCGCGGCCCTGGCCCCGGCGGGCGCGGTGGCGGCGGTGGTGTGGTCCGGCCCGTAGTGCAGGTCCTCGTCGAGGGCGGCGCGGACCGCGCGCTCGGTGTCCTCCGGCTCGAGGCCAGCGGCCTTCAGTTCCTGGGTGACCGATGGATGAAGGGTCATGCGGCATCATTCACTCCGGTCAGCACCGCGTCCTCGGGCCGGGCTTCGGTCGCTCTGGTGCCCGCCGACACGGTGCCCGCCGACACGGCACCCACCGACACGGCACCCACCGACACGGCACCCACCGAAAGAGTGCCCGACGGCCTGTCCACGCGCAGCACGGTGTGCTCGGCCGGGTGCCCGGCCGGGTGCCCGGCGCGGTCGTCCGAGACGACGGGCTGGCCGGACCACCGGTGGCAGCCCCGGCTCTCGGCGCGGGCCAGCGCCGCCACGGTGACCAGCGTGGACACTGCGTGCAGGCTGGTCGCCTCGACCATGGGCCGAGTCAGTTCGCCATCCCCCGGCGAGGCCTGGGCCAGCGTGTCCAGCAGCCGTTCCAGCCCGGCGCGGTCGCGGACCACCCCGGCCTGGCGGGACATGGCCGAGGCCAGGGTCGCTCGGTCGGCCGGGCTGGCCCCGGCACCGGGTGCTGGCGCCTGGAGCCGGCCGGTGGACCGAGGCAGTTGCTGACCCAAAATCCCGCCCGCGCGCCGGCCGGTGATCAGGGACTCGGTCAGCGAGTTGGACGCCAGGCGGTTGGCCCCGTGCACGCCCGTGCTGGCCGCCTCCCCGATCGCTAGCAGGCCCGGCACGCTCGTCCGGCCGTCCAGGCCGGCCAGGATCCCGCCGCACCCGTAGTGCGCCCCCGGCGCGACCGGGATGGGCTCGGTGACCGGGTCGATGCCCTGCTCCCGGCATCGCGCGGTCACGGTCGGGAACTCGGTCTCCACCCGGGCGCCCAGGCCGGTGGCGTCCAGCCACAGGTGGTCGGCCGGCCCGTCGCCGCGGTCCATCCGCTGCCGCATCGCGGCCGACACGACATCCCGCGGGGCCAGGTCACCGAGCGGGTGCACGCCCGCCATCACCGGCCGGCCGGCCACGTCCACCAGCACCGCGCCGGCCCCCCGCAGGGCCTCGGTGATCAGCGGGCACTGGCCGCTCGCCGCTTCCTGCCAGAGCACGGTCGGATGAAATTGAACAAACTCCACGTCGCGCACCGTGGCCCCGGCCCGCGCCGCCAGCGCCAGGCCATCGCCGGTCAGCCCGGCCGGGTTGGTGGTCGTCGCGAACACCTGGCCGAAGCCGCCGGTGGCCAGGACCACGGCCCGCGCGGTGACGGTGCCGGGCCGCAGCGTCCGGCCGTCTGCCTCGACCAGGCCGACCAGCAGGCCGCCGACCGTGCCGCGCTCATCGACGAGCGCGTCCAGCGCGAGGCCGCCGACCAGGATCTCGACCGGGCTGGCCAGCAGGGCGGCCAGCAGCGTGCGGTGCACCTCCGCGCCCGCCGCGTCTCCGCCGGCGTGCACGATCCGAGACCGGCTGTGCCCGCCCTCCAGGTGCAGCGGGCTGACCTCCAGGCGCGCGCCGAGCCGGGTCAGCCGGGCGATCTCGGCCGGGGCCCGCGCGGCCAGCGTGGCCACCGCGGACGGCTCGCACAGCCCGGCCCCGGCGGCCAGCGTGTCCCGCCGGTGCTGGCCCGCGTCGTCGCCGGGGCCGATGGCCGCGGCCAGGCCGCCCTGAGCCAGCGGCGTCGCGCCGCCGCCCAGTTCTTCCTTGCTGATCAGCAGCACCCGCCGGCCGTGGCCCGCGGCGGCCAGCGCCGCGCTGATCCCGGCCGCGCCGGAGCCCACCACGACGACATCGGCCGACCGCTCCCAGGCCGGCCGCACCGCCGGCAGGCGCCGGACCAGCGGCGCGCTCATTCGCCGGCCGCCGACGGCGCGCCGACCTCGATCATCGCCGCGACGGCCCGGCTCGCGCGCTCGGCCACGTCCGGGTCCACCTCGACCTCGGTCACGCCGTCGCGCAGGCAGCGCAGCAGCGCCGCGGGCGTGTTCATCTTCATGTACGGGCACACCGCTCTGGGGTTGACCGGCTCCCAGCGCACCGCCGGGTTGGCCTGGCGAAGCTGGTGCAGCATGCCGGTCTCCGTCGCCACCAGCACCGTCGTGGCCGAGGTCTCCCGGGCCGCGGTCAGCATGCCGCCGGTGGACAGCACCCTGGTCCGGTCTGGCGGCAGGTCACCCGCGCCCGCCTGCCACAACGCCGCCGTGGAACAGCCGCACTCCGGGTGGATGAACAGCTCGGCGTCCGGCTCGGCCGCCGCCTTGCCGCGCAGGTCCGCCGGGCTGATGCCCGCGTGCACGTGGCACTCGCCCAGCCAGACGTGGATGTTCTCGCGGCCCGTGGTCCGGCGGACGTGCGCGCCGAGGAACTGGTCGGGCAGGAACAGGACCTCCCGGCCCTCGGGCAGCGCGGCCACGATCTCCACCGCGTTGGCCGAGGTACAGCAGACGTCGGCCTCGGCCTTGACCTCGGCGCTGGTGTTCACGTAGGCCACCACGGCCGCGCCCGGGTGCTCCGCCTTCCAGGCCCGCACCTGCGCGGCGGTGATGCTGTCGGCCAGCGAGCAGCCCGCCCGCGGGTCGGGGATCAGCACCGTCCGCTCCGGGGCCAGGATCTTGGCCGTCTCGGCCATGAAGTACACCCCGGCGAACACGATCGTGCTGGCCGGGCTGGACGCCGCCAGGCGGGACAGGGCCAGCGAGTCGCCCACGTGATCGGCCACGTCCTGGATCAGCGGGGCCTGGTAGTTGTGAGCCAGGATCACGGCGTCGCGCTCGGCGGCCAGCCGCCTTACCTCCGCGGCCCAGACCTCTGAGTCCGCGTCAGTCAGGTCGTATCCCGCTGCGGTGCTGCCCATCGGCCGCTCCTCGGTCCCTCGTTCGGTTTTCGCCTTAAAGGCTAAAACCTCGGAACCGAAAGAGTATCATGCCGTGGTGCCAGAAGATCAGCCGCCGCCGGCCGCCGGCTTCCAGGACGGGCTGTTCCGTCATGAGGTGCTCGCGGTCGTGCTTCAGGTGCGCCACCGCGGTCTCAGCGTCCTGCTCTGGCAGCGGGCCGAGCCGCCGTTCGCGACCCAGTGGGCGCTGCCGGGCGGGCCGCTGGCCCCGGCCGAGCGCCTGGGCACCTCGCTGGGCCGGCACCTGGCCGCCAAGGTGGCTCTGACCGACATCGCCCACCTGGAGCAGCTCGAGACCCGCAGCGACCCAGCCCGCGACCCGCGCGGCCGGATGCTCGGCACCGCCTACCTGGCTTTGGTGCGGACCGGCATCGAGCCGCAGGTGCCCGCCGACACCGCCTGGCATGCCGTCAACGACCTGCCGCCCACCGCCTTCGACCACGGCTCGATCGTCGGCTCGGCCAGCGAGCGGCTGCGGGCCAAGCTGTCCTACACCAACATCGGCTTCGCGCTGGCCCCGGAAGCGTTCACGATCGCCCAGCTGCGCGCCATCTACGCCGGCGCGCTCGGCCACCCGGTGTCCGCGACCAACCTGCAGCGGATCCTGACCCGGCGCGGTGTCATCGAGCCCACGACCGCCGAGGCGCGGTCCACCCCGCTGGGCGGGCGGCCGGCCATGCTGTACCGGTTCGCGGCCCAGGCGCTGGTGGTCACCAACCCGCTCGCCGCCTTCCGCCCGCCCGTCCGCCTGGCCCCGGCCGCGCCGCTGCAGCCGCCGAATCCGCCGGACCCGCCCTCGTGAGCTAGCGCGGCCAGCGCATCTCCTGGCGGGCCTCGGCGGCGATCTGCGCGGTGCGAGCCGGAAGCTGCTGCCAGCGCCGGCCGTCCCCGGTGCCCTGGGCGTCGACGTTGTCGAGCAGGGCGCCGTCGACCCGGATCGGCGCGCCGGTCAGCACGGCGAGGTTCACCGCGTCGCTGGGCCGGGCGTCGATCTCGTGGCGGCCGGCCGGGCCGTCGACGATGATCATGGCGTAGAAGATCCCCTCGGTGAGCCGGGTGATGCGCACCTCGGCCAGGCCCGATCCGGTCGCCTCCAGCAGCCGCGCGGCCAGCTGGTAGATGAGCGGGCGGGGTGTCTCCTGCGCCTCGAGGCTGAGGGCCAGCGCGCCGGCCTCGGCCGGGCCGACCCACACGGGCAGCCGCCGCTCCCCGTCGCGCTCGGCCAGCACCATGAGGTGCTGCGGCCGGGCCTCGCTGGCCTCGGTGCCACCGCCCTGGCTGCTGGCCGGGTTGTCGACGGGCTGGCCCTTCCGGACCTCGGTCACGGTGACGTCGATCCAGGCCGGGCTGCTGGCAGTGGTCATGGTCTCCTCCTCGATGAGCGGGGCCAGGCTGGGGGTGAGCGCGGCGCGGGCCTGGTGCAGCCGGGCCTTGACCGCGCCCACCGAGATCGCCAGCTCGGCAGCGACCTCGCGATGGGTCAGCCCTTGCAGGTAGAACAGCAGGACCGCCTGGCGCTGGCCGGGCGCGAGCTGGGCCACCGCCGCACGGACTTCCAGCGCCAGCTCGGCCAGCTCGGCGCGCTCGGCCGGGCTCGGCTCCGCCGAGGCCAGGTCGGGCAGCACGGCGGCGGGCTCGGCGTGCAGCTGGCGCCGCCAGCGGCGGGCCACGTTCAGCGCGATCCCGCAGTACCAGGGCCCGAACCGCTCCGGGTCGCGCAGCCGGCCCAGCCCGGTCAGGGCCGCGATGCTGGCCTCCTGGGCGGCGTCCCTGGCCAGGTCGGCCGACCCGAGCAGCCGGGTGGCCAGGGCCACGGCGGCGGCCCAGTGCCGGGTGATCAGCTCGGCGAAGGCATCCTTCTCGGCCCGCTCGCCTCTCTCGCCGCCCAGCGCGGCCCGGACCAGCTCGGCGTCCGCCCGCGCCACCCACTCGCGCTCCACACCCCATAGTGCCGCGCGGGCGCCCCGGGGTTAGCTCCGCACCAGCCCGGATCCGCGTGGGGCTGGGGTTGCGGGCGGCCGCATCGCGTGCTGCGGCCGGGCCGGAAGGCGCGGGCTCATGATCCCGGAAATCCTTCCGCGACTATCGCTGACCGATTTCCGCGATCATGGAGGCTCCCATTAGGGGCGACCGAAAGCGCGGATTCGGGCCCACCCGGAATTGGCGGCTAGGCGGGGTCGGGGCTAGGCGGGCTCGGGGCTAGGCGGGCTCCGAGAGCGCGGTGCGGACCTCGGCGGCGGCCCGCTCACCGGAGCGGACCGCGCCGTCCATGTAGCCGCACCAGGCCGTGGCCGTCTCGGTGCCGGCCCAGTGGATGAGCCCGGCCGGCTCCCGCAGCGCCGCCCCGTACCTGGTCCACACGTTCGGCCCGAACAGGGTCCCGTAGCAGCCCCCGCTCCACCGCTCCTGCTGCCAGTCCAGCTCGAAGTAGTCCGCGGGCGACGCCGCCCGGCGGCCGAAGTAACGGGTCAGCGAGCCGAGCACGGCCTCGCGGCGGGCCGCGGCGCTGGCCCGGCCCAGGCGGCGGGCCTCGTCGCCCTCGACGAAGGCGAGCAGCATGCCGGGCGACCCCTCGGGCGGGGAGTTGTCGAAGACCACGCGCGAGCCCTCGCCGTCGCCGAGGGCCTGGCCGCTCAGCCCGTCCGCGCGCCAGAACGGCTCGTCGTAGAGCACCTGGCACTTGATGACCGAGCCCATGGGCGCGCGCTGGGTGAGCTGGTCGCGGACGGCGGGCAGGGCGGGCTGGTAGGCGATGCGGCCGGCCAGCCCTGGCGGGACGGACACGATCACCCGGCGGCTGGTGTACTCGGCCGACGGGGTGGACGTGGTGACCCGGTCGGCGGCGCTGGCGATGCGCAGCACGGGCTGGCCGAGCCGGATCACGCCGTCGTCGAGGCGGGCCGCGAGGCGCTCGGGGATCAGCCCGGAGCCGCCTACGAACCGGTCCTGCTGCGCGCCGCCGGACGTGGCGATGAGGTTCTGGAAGGAGCCGGCCGCGTGGGCGTAGAACAGCACGTGCAGCAGCGACAGGTCGCCCGGCTCGGCGGCGAACACAGCCTCGGCGGCCAGGGCCAGCAGGGTCCGGGCGGAGCGGCTGGCGGCGTTGCGGCGAAGCCAGGTCTCGAACGTCTCGCTGTCCCAGCGATGAGCGCGGGCCGCGGACCAGGGCGCGGCGGTGGGCACCCGCCGGGCCAGCGACTCCAGGCGGGCCTGGGCCCGGCCCACGTCGACCAGCACGAGCGGGCTGATCCGCGGGATGTCGCCACGGTAGGTGCCGCGCTTGCCGTTGAAGCGCAGCACCTTGGCGCCGTCGTCGTAGGTCGGGAAGGTGGCCACGTCCAGCTCGGCGGCCAGGGCCAGGATCCGGTCCTGGGTCGGCCCGACGTACTGGCCGCCCATCTCGGCCACCAGGCCGTCGCCGGCCGGCCAGCTGACCACCCGCCCGCCGACCCGGTCACGGGCTTCGAGCACAACCACCGAATGGCCCAGCGCGGCCAGGTCGCGGGCCGCCGTCAGCCCGGCCAGCCCCGCGCCGACCACCACGACATCGGCCTCTTCGCTCACGCTCCGCCTCCTTCGCGCGGTCGGCCGCCGCACCCGCCGCGGCACTCCATGGATCGTAGCCCCGCGAACAGTCGCGGTGAATTGTTATGGCATATACCCGTGGTGCTTGTGATACAGGAATTCCACCGGATATCTGCCTTTAGTTTTGGCGATTGCACGAACGATCTCGGCGGCCGCTGATTGGATAACGGCCGTGCTCACCACGATGAGGGGTCATCAACGCGAACACCGGCACCCGGCTGTGGAGCAAGAAGCTGCACGCCCCGCGGCCCATCGGCAGCATCGCCAAGGTCATGACCGCGCTGGTCGTCCTCCAGGCGGGCGACCTGAACCGGAAGATCACCGTAACCAGGGCCGCGATCCGGTACGTGCGCCGCGACGGCGCCAGCAGCGCGGGCCTGGTCCGGGGGACGTGCTGACCGCGCGCCAGTTGCTGGAGGCGATGCTGGTCCCGTCGGGCTGCGATGCCGCCTACCTGCTGGCCACGGCCTACGGCCCCGGCCGGGCCGCGTTCATCGGAGAAATGAATGCCACGGCCAGAGCCTGGGTCTCGGCTCGACTCATTTTTTCCAGCTTCGACGGCATGCCGTTCCCGACGGAGCACTCGACCTATTCGTCGCCCGCCAATCTGATCAAGCTGGGCGAGGCGGCGATGAAATACCGGCTATTCCGGAAGATCGTCAGGCAGCGCAGCTACCTGGTGCACAGTGGGCCCGGCATCACCACCGCTACTACTGGACGACCACCAACCTGCTGCTGTCGAGCTACCGCGGCACGCTGGGCATCAAGACCGGCTCCACCCAGGCGGCGGGTGACTGCCTGCTGTTCGAGGCCCGGCGCGGCTCGCGGAGCCTGATCGGGGTGGTCCTGCACGCCAATCCGACGGCCAGCGTCTCGTCCCGGTTCGTCATGGCCACCCGGCTGCTGAACTGGGGCTTCCGCCACTTCTAGACCGGTTTCACGCCGCTCCACACGGGCTACATCAGTTATCCGCCGCGGTGCCATCACCCGCGCATGGCGGAACTGGCCGACGGCCCGGCCATGTTCCGCAACCTGGACGTGCTGGACGAGCGCGGCTAGCCCCGCCCGGGCACGTCACCAGCCCGGCGCCGGCGCGGGCGGCAGGCCAGGCGGAACGGCCGCTCGCGCCTGGAAGGTCTTCCAGATCGCCGCGGGCAGCAGGGATCCGGCCGGGGATCCGGCGAACAGCCCGACCGACATCGAGTAGCCCGGCCCGGCCCCGCTGAACCAGTACGGCGCGCCCGCGCCGGCGCCGAAGTTGCCCGGCACCGAGATCGTCGCACCGGCCAGGCCGCCGGCTGCGCTGTCGAACGCCGGGTCGCCGCCACCCAGCACCTCGTCCACGGCGACCTCCTGGCCGGGACTGAGCACCCGGTGGCGTGCGATCCGCAGCGGGATCGCCGTGCCGCCCTGGTCCAGCCGGGCGATGACGTGCGGGGCGTGGTAAACGCCGCCGTCGGCCAGCGTGGCCAGCGCCCCGGCCTGCTCCACGGCGGTCAGCAGCATCATCGACTGGCTGAACGTCGTGGTGATGTGCAGCCCGCCGGTGAAGACCTGCTGAGCGGTCAGGCCGTAACGGGACTCCAGCTCCTGCTCGACCATCTGCATGAGGTAGCCCCGGTAGCCGCCCCAACTGGCGTCGGCCGGGTGCGCGGCCAACCGCGGGAACCGCTGCGCGGCGGCCGTGCGACGGCTGATCGCGCCGTCTCGGACCAGGTTGGTGAGCACGTAATGCCAGCGTGCCACCAGGGCCCGGCAAGCCGGCCCGGCACCGGAGTCGGGGAGGCGGGCTCGTTGAAGTAGGTCCGCGCGGCCGCGCCCACGCCGTAGGAGTCCGCGCCCGGGTCCGCGCGGGCCCGATGCTGGCGTCGTAGTTCTTGACGAACTGCTCGGTGATCGTGGACCCGCCCTGGAGCCAGCCGCTGCCGAACAGGTCCTCGTAGGCCGCGCGGGCCAGCCCGGTCAGTGAGATGCCGCCCTCGGCGTAGAAGTGCCGGTCCTCGGCGGCCACCACCGCCTCCCGCAGCACCGGCGGGATCTGCGAC
>JBOHCO010000859.1:0-8314 GCA_050698895.1 Streptosporangiaceae bacterium | reverse complement strand
TGAGCTGCTGGAGGCCGTGAACACCGGCCGGGTGCGGGAGGCTGCGTGAGCGAGGGAATGATCCCGGATGGCAGTCCGACTGACGCCGCCTGGGAGCTAGTCCGGGGCGCCTACGACCTGCACGTGCACGTGGCCCCGGACGTCATGCGGCGGCGGATCACCGACGTCGGCCTGGCCCGGCGGTTCGCGGAGCTGGGGCTGGCCGGGTTCGTGCTCAAGTCGCACTACGTCTCCACGGCCGAGCGCGCCGCGGTGGTCAACGAGGCGGTGCCGGGCTGCCGGGCGCTGGGCGCGATCACGCTGAACGCCGCGGTGGGCGGCCTGAACCCGATGGCGGTGGAGATCGCGGCCAGGGAGGGCGCGCGGGTGGTCTGGATGCCGACGGTGGACGCGGCCAACCACCGCCGGACCGCGCGCGACCTGCCGCCGGGTGCGACGCCGCCGATGTGGCTGGCCCTCCAGGACGAGCTGCGCGGCCGGGGCCTGGACGCGCCGCCGGTGGACGTTCTGGACGCCGACGGTGCGGTGCTGCCGGCGGCCCGGGCAGTACTGGAGCTGATCGCCGAGCACGGCCTGGTGCTGGCCACCGGCCACCTGGGCCGGGCCGAGATCATCGCCGTGACGGAGGCGGCCGTCGCGGCGGGCGTCGGGCGGATCATGATCACCCACCCGGAGTTCCCGCAGCAGTCGCTGGGCCTGGCCGACCAGAAGTACCTGGCCGGGCTGGGCGCCTACCTGGAGCGCTGCCTGACCACGCCGATGACCGGCAAGTACCCGTGGCCGGACATGGTGGCCAACATCCGGGCCACGGGCCCGGCCGCCACGATCATCACCACCGACCTCGGACAGCCGCACAACCCGCCGGTGGAGGACGGGCTGGCCCTGTTCGCCGACGCGCTGCTGTCCGCCGGATTCACCGAGGGAGAAGCCCGCCGCATGATCGTCGACAACAGCCGCCTCCTGGCCGGGGAGGTCAGTTGACCGCCCCGTCGCTGACCGCCCCGTCGCCGACCCTCCTCGTGGTCAGCGCGCACGCCGCCGACTTCGTCTGGCGCTGCGGCGGGTACCTCGCCGCCACGGTGGCCGCGGGCGGGCGGGCGGAGGTGGTCTGCCTGTCGTTCGGCGAGCGCGGCGAGTCGCCGGGCGCCTGGCGCCAGGACGGCATGACGCTGGCCAGGGTCAAGGAGATCCGGCGGGCCGAGGCGCAGGCGGCGGGCGCGGCGCTAGGGGCGCGGATGACGTTCCTGGACCGGGGCGACTACCCGCTGCCCGACGACCGTGAGACGCTGTTCGCGCTGGTCGGGAAGATGCGCGAGGTCCAGCCGACGGTGATCCTGACCCACTCGCGGGTGGACCCCTACAACTACGACCATCCGCTGGCCGCCGACCTGACGCTGCGGGCCCGGATGGTGGCCCAGGCCCGCGGTCACGAGTCGGCCCATCCCCCGCTGGGCGCGCCGCCGGTGTTCCGGTTCGAGCCGCACCAGCCGGAGATGTGCGAGTTCACCCCGGACGTGCTAGTCGACATCTCGGCGGTGTTCGACCGCAAGCTGGCCGCGATGCGGGAGATGGGCTCGCAGGACCACCTGGTCCGCTACTACACCGACCTGGGCCAGCGGCGCGGCGTGCAGGCGGTGCGCAACGGCGGGCCGGGCTCGATCCGCCAGGCCGAGGCGTTCGAGCGGGTCTTCCCCCAGGTGGCGGGGGTGCTGGCATGAAGCCGGCGGTGGTGACGCCCGTGGTCGTCACCGGGCCGCCGCGGACGCCGTCCGCGCTGGTGGCCGGGCTGGGCGGCTACGGGGTGGCCACGGTGCACGAGGCCCTGGGCCGGCGCGGGCTGCTCGGCGCGGACCTGCGGCCGGCCTGGCCCGGCGCCCGCGCGGCGGGCACCGCGGTCACCGCGCTGTGCCTGCCCGGCGACAACCTCACGGTGCACGTGGCGGTGGAGCTGACCGGGCCGGGCGACGTGCTGGTCGTGACGACCACCGAGCCGTCGCTGGCGGGGTACATCGGCGAGCTGCTGACCACCTCGCTGGCCGCGCGCGGGGTGACCGGGCTGGTCACGACGACCGGGATCAGGGACGTGACCGAGATCGCCGCGGCCGGCTTCCCGGCCTGGTCGCGGGCGGTCAACGCCCAGGGCACGGTCAAGGGCGCCGTCGGCCAGGTCAACCGGCCGGTTTCGATCGGCGGCACCGTCGTCTGCCCGGGCGACGTGATCGTGGCGGACGCCGACGGCGTAGTCTGCGTGCCGCGCGAGGAGGCGGCCGAGGTGGCGGCGGCGTGCGCGCAGCGGGAGCGGCGTGAGTCCGGGGCCCGCGAGGCCTACCGACGGGGCCGCCTGAGCCTCGACGTGAACGACCTGCGCGCGCTGGTCGCCGACCTTGGTGTGGAATACGTCCCATGGGCGGAAGACGAGAAGATGCGGGAACGATGACCAGCGAGCCAGACGTCGCCGAGGCGCTGCGCGAGGCGATCCTGCGCGGTGACTACGTGGCGGGCCAGCGGCTGGTCGAGACCGACCTGTGCGAGCGCTTCGGCGCGACCAGGTTCACGATCAGGACCGCCCTGCAGACGCTGGCCGCCCAGGGCCTGGTCGAGGTGCTGCGCAACCGCGGCGCGCGGGTCCGGACGGTCACCATCGAGGAGGCCATCGAGATCACGGAGGTGCGGCGGGCCCTAGAAGGGCTGTGCGCGGCCCGCGCGGCGAGCCGGGCCAGCCGGGAGGACAAGGCGCGCCTGACCCGGATCGTGGCCGACATGAAGGCCGCCTGGAAGGGCGGTGAGCTGCTGCGCTACAGCGAGCTGAACGGCGCGCTGCACGGCGCGATCAGGTCCATCGCCGACCACCAGACCGCGGCCCGGATCATCGAGCAGCTGCGCGGCCAGATCGTGCGGCACCAGTTCCGGCTGGCCCTGGTGCCGGGCCGGCCGGCGGTCTCGCTCCCGCAGCACGAGGCGATCGTGACCGCCATCGCGGCGGGCGACCCGCAGGCCGCCGAGCGGGCCATGCACGAGCACATCGACAGCGTGATCGAGGCGCTCCGGGACCTGGCCGACCAGCCCGGACGGGAGGACCGCGGATGAGCGACGGGCGGGCAAGCACGGGTTTGGCAAGCACTGGTTTGGCGAGCACTGGTTTGGCAAGCACGGAACGCAGCCGGGACATCGCCCACGTGGGCGCGGTGGAGCTGCTGACCGCGGTGCCCGAGCAGACCGCGGAGTTCTTCGTGGCGCTGCTCGGCATGAGCGAGGCCGGCCGCGCGGGCAACTCGATCTACCTGCACGCCTGGGACGACTACGAGCGGTTCACGGTCAAGGTGACCGGCTCGGCCAGCTCCGGGATCGGGCGGACCTGGGTCCGCGCGGCGGGCCCCGACGCGCTGGCCCGGCGGGTGGGGGTGATCGAGCACGCGGGCCTGGGCCGGGGCTGGACGGACGGCGAGCACGGCATCGGCGCGACCTACCTGTTCGCCGACCCGGACGGCCACGAGTACGGGATCTACTGGGACAGCGAGTGGTACCAGGCCCCGGAGGGCCGCGGGCCGGCGCTGAAGAACCAGGCCGAGCCGTTCCCCGGCCGGGGCGCCAGCGTGCGCCGCATCGACCACGTGAACTACCTGGCCCGCGACATCCCGGAGATCGGCCGCTTCATGCCGGCCGTGCTCGGCGCGCGGCTGACCGAGCAGATCGTCGCCGACGACGGGTCGCCGACGGCGGTCTGGTACCACGTCAGCGACAAGACCTACGACCTGGTCTACACGGCGGACTGGACCGGCTCGTCGGGGCGGCTGCACCACGTGGCGTTCGCGACCGACCAGCGCGAGGACATCCTGCGCGCGGCGGACGTGTTCCTGGAGAACGGGATCCACATCGAGACCGGGCCGCACAAGCACGCGATCCAGCAGACCTTCTTCCTGTACGTCTGGGAGCCGGGCGGCAACCGCATCGAGCTGTGCAACGCCGGGGCCCGGCTGGTGCTGGCGCCGGACTGGGCGCCGGTCACCTGGACGGCGGCGGAGCGGGCCAAGGGCCAGGCCTGGGGGCTCAAGACGATCGACACCTTCCACACCCACGGCACCCCGCCCGTGGACGTGGCCCGGTGACGCGGCCGGCCCCAGCTCAGGATCCAGCCGCGGGCCCGGTGGCGGTGCTGGGCCTGGGCGAGGCGGGCTCGGAGATCAGCCGGGATCTGGTCGGCGCCGGGATCGCCGTGCGCGGCTATGACCCGGTGGCGCCGGTCCCGGACGGAGTGGTTGCGGCGGCCAGCGAGGCCGACGCGTGCACGGGGGCCGGGCTGGTGCTCAGCCTGACCACGGCCCACGAGTCGGAGGCCGCGCTGCGCGCGGCGCTGCCGGGCATCGGGCCCGGGGCGCTGTACGCCGACCTGAACACGGCCGCGCCCGGGCTCAAGCAGCGGCTGGCCGAGATCGCGGCCGGGGCCGGGGTGGCCTTCGCCGACGTGGCCGTCATGTCGTCGGTGCCCGGCCGCGGGCTGCGGGTGCCGTTGCTGGTCAGCGGCGCGGCCGCGGCCGAGGTGACGGCGGCCATCAACGGCGCCGGCGGCCGCGCTGAGCTGCTCGGCGGGCCGGCCGGGGCGGCGGCGACCAGGAAGCTGGTGCGCAGCGTCTTCTACAAGGGGCTGGCGGCGGCCGTGGTCGAGGCCCTGCGGGCGGGCCGGGCCGCGGGCTGCGAGGACTGGCTGCGCGGGAACATCGCCGGGGAGCTGGCCGAGGCCGGGCCGGGCACGGTGGACCGCATGGAAGAGAGCTCGGTCACCCACGCGGTGCGGCGGGCCGACGAGATGAGCGCGGCCGCGCAGCTGCTGGACGAGCTGGGCATTCCGGCCCGGGTGACCGAGGCCAGCCTGGCCTGGCTGACCCAGCTCGCGCAGGAGAGCGCCACCGCTCACTGAGCCGGGCAGGCGGCCGGTCAGGTGTGGTGCCGCGCCTGTTAATGCCTATGGTGTTGCACTTCGCTCTTGCGGTGTTTCTTCTTGTGCTTGTGGTGCTGGTGGTGCTTGTGGTGCTTGTGCTTATGCAGGGGGATGACGGGAGGCGGCACGGCGGTGCAGCCCACGCAGGGCGGCTTGCCGGTGAAGTAGGCCGGGATGCGCGGTGAGTCGGTGGGCGGGTTGGTGGGCAGGAACACCGGCGGGCGCGGCCGCTGGCTGAAGTTGAAGTCCCGGACCAGGTTGCCGAGGATCCGCTCGTCCTCGCGGACATCGGGCCGCCGGTCGGGGCGGCCGTCGGTCTTGGGGTCCAGCCGGGCCCCGCCCAGGAAGTCGTCCTCGATGAACTTCAGGTAGGCGTCGCTGCTGTACACCTGGTGGTCGACGAAGCCGCGCCGGGCGTAGGGCGAGATGACCAGGGCCGGGACGCGCAGGCCGTAGCCGTTCTCGTCGACCCGCGGCGGCACCGCGTGATCGTAGAAGCCGCCCCAGTCGTCCCAGGACACGAAGACCGCGGTGGACTTCCAGTCCGGGCTCTTCATGGCAGCGTTCACGATCGCGGTCACGTAGGCCTGGCCCTGGTGGACGCTGGCCGGGGGATGGTCGCTGTCGTTCTGCGAGGGAACGATCCAGGTCACCTTGGGCAGGTGCCCGGACTTGGCCGCGCTGAAGTAGTCGGACAGCTCCTGGATGTTGCCCTGCTGATGGTCGTGCTGCACGTCGCCGAACAGCGGCAGCGGGTTCCAGATGCCGGGCGTGGCGGCCAGCTGCCGGACCGGCTTGCAGGTCTCGGCGGAGTCGTTGTCGCAGTCCGGCTGGTAGCCGGCCTGCACGTAGTACCGCCAGCTCACGTGGTGGGTGTACATGAGCCAGGTGAGGTCGGTCCAGGCCAGGTTGATGTCGGTCTTGCCGTCCAGGACCTCCTGACGGACAGCGTTGTCGAACTGGGTCACGCTGTAGGGGCCCATGATGCTGTTGGCGCAGCTCATCGGCGACCGGGTCCGGCACTTGGCCGACCAGGCCGACACCATGTACAGGTGATCGGGCAGGGACCACGACTTAACCGGCTCGAACATGTGGTCGTCCAGCACGTAGTCCCTGGCGTAGGCCCAGTAGTTCGGGAGCTCGGCCGCGGTGTGATAGCCCATCACGTCGGGGAAGTGGCCGCGCTTGCAGGCCGGGTCATCGGGGTTGGTGCAGGTCCGGCTGGCCGCGTTGCGCTGCAGGACGAACCCGTTCATCTGGCCGTGGTTCACGTCGGCGATAGCGTTCCTCTCGCCGTGCGGGCCGCCGCCGTTCACGTCCTTGACGTCGTGATACGGGCGCACGCACCCGTGCCGGGAAGGCACGCACACCTTGGCCAGGCCGTTGGCCATCGGGATGCCGTCGGCCCCGGGGTAGGTGCCGAAATAGGAGTCGAACGACCGGTTCTCCTGCATCACGATGATCACGTGCTTGATCTTGTGGATGCCGGGCGTGACCACGTAGCTGCCCGTCGGGCCGCCGGCGACCAGCGGGCCGGCCTTGGGCCCGGAGCACGCGGCCAGCAGGCCGGCCAGGACCACGAGGGTCAGCAGCAGCGTTGATCTCGTGGAGTGTGGCGGCATGCGGGAAATGATGGCGTATGCGGCTAGCCGCGCCGACGCCGGGAGGGGTCGGCCAGCGCCGGGGTGTCGTAGCCCCGGTCGCCGGGGTTCAGGTTGACGCCCGGCGGCACGATCTCGTCGATCCGGTCCAGGATCGCGCCGTCCAGCACGACGTCGGCCGCGCCGAGCTGGCTCTCGAGCTGCTCCATGGTGCGCGGCCCGATGATCGGGGCGGTCACCGCCGGGTGGCTGAGCGTGAACGCCAGCGCCAGGTGGATCAGCGATATCCCGGCCTGGTCGGCGAGCTTCACGAGCTGGTCGGCGGCCTCCAGCTTGGCCTGGTTGCCGGGCAGCTTCAGGTCGTAGCGCTGCGGCAGCCGCTCCGCGCGCCGGCTCACCGGCGCCTCGATGCCCTTGCGGTACCGGCCGGTCAGCCAGCCGCCCGCCAGCGGGCTCCACGGGATGACGCCCATGCCGTACTGCTGGCAGGCCGGCAGCACCTCGGCCTCGACGCCGCGGACCAGGATGGAGTACGGCGGCTGCTCGCAGACGAACCGTTCCCGGCCGCGGCGCTCGGCGGTCCACTGGGCCTGCACGATCTGCGCCGCGGGGAAGGTGGAGCTGCCCGCGTAGAGGATCTTCCCGGCCCGGATCAGGTCGCTGAGCGCGCCCAGGGTCTCGTCGACGTCGGTCTCGGGCTCGGGCCGGTGGATCTGGTACAGGTCGATGTAGTCGGTGCCCAGGCGGCGCAGGCTGTTCTCGCACTCGCGGATGAGCCAGCGCCGGGAGTTGCCCTGCTGGTTGGGGTCGGCGCCCATGGTCCCGTGCGCCTTGGTGGCCAGCACGATGTGCTCGCGCCGGCCGGCCAGCGCCTTCCCGACGATCTCCTCGGACTCGCCGGCGGAGTAGACGTCGGCGGTGTCGATGAAGCTGATCCCGGCGTCCAGGGCCCGGTGGATGATCCGGATGGACTCGTCGTGATCGGTATTGCCCCAGGCCCCGAACATCATGGCGCCCAGGCACAGCGGGCTGACCTTGACTCCGGTGCTTCCCAGTACGCGCGTCTGCATAGGGGCCACCCTAGTGAGCGCGGGTCAGCACCGGCCCAACCGGCTACCCTTGGTTGTCATGAACACCGACTCAGGCCGTGTGGAACCGGCCGCCACCGCCGTGCCGGGCAAGCCGACGCTTGACGGCATCGAGGACAAGTGGACGCAGCGGTGGGCTAAGGAGCGTGTAGTACAAGTTTGACCGCGCCGCCCCGAACCGCGCCGCCCCGAACCGCGCCGCCCCGAACCGCGCCGCGACCCGCGGTGACGTCTACGCCATCGACACTCCCCCGCTGACCGCCAGCGGATCGCTGCACATCGGGCACGTCTTCTCCTACACCCAGACCGACACCGTCGCGCGCTATCACCGGATGCGCGGGCAGCAGGTCTTCTACCCGGTCGGCTGGGACGACAACGGGCTGCCCACCGAGCGGCGGGTGCAGAACTACTACGGGGTCCGGTGCGACCCCTCGCTCCCCTACCAGCCGGACCTGAAGGTCGCTCCCTCGGGCGGCAAGCCCGTGCGGCCGGCCGACCAGGTGCCCGTGTCGCGACGCAACTTCGTCGAGCTGTGCCGGGAGCTGACCGCCGTCGACGAGGAGGCCTACGCCACCGCGTGGCAGCGGCTGGGCCTGTCGGTGGACTGGGACATGAGCTACCGCACCATCGACGACCGCGCCCGGGCCATCTCCCAGCGGGTGTTCCTGCGCGACCTGGCCCGGGCCGAT
>JBOHCO010000858.1:0-3712 GCA_050698895.1 Streptosporangiaceae bacterium | reverse complement strand
GGGCGGCCCCGGCTGATTCGACTCGGTCACCGGCCCGTCCCCGTGCTTGAGGGGGACGTGCCCGCGGTCCCGGGCACCGCGGCCTTCAGGCTCGGCACCAGCGGCAGCCGCCGCAGCCGGGCCTGCTCGAGCTCGGTGATCTCGTTCTCCCGGTTCACGCCGAGCTTCATGTTCTGGATCTTGTCGTGCAGCTTGAGAATCGAGTCCAGCAGCATCTCCGGCCGCGGCGGGCAGCCGGGCAGGTAGATGTCAACCGGCACGATGTGGTCCACGCCCTGCACGATCGCGTAGTTGTTGAACATCCCGCCGCTGGACGCGCACACGCCCATCGAGATGACCCACTTGGGCTCGCTCATCTGGTCGTAGATCTGCCGCAGCACCGGCGCCATCTTCTGGCTCACCCGCCCGGCCACGATCATCAGGTCCGCCTGCCGCGGAGTGTTAGAGGCCCGCTCCATCCCGAACCGGGCCAGGTCGTGCCGCGGCCCGCCGGTCGAGAACAGTTCCATCGCACAGCAGGCCAGCCCGAACGTGGCCGGCCAGACCGACACCTTGCGCGCGTAGCCGGCCACCTTCTCGACCGTGGTCAGCAGCACTCCGCTGGGGAGCTTTTCTTCCAGTCCCATGTCTTAATCCCACTCCAGGCCGCCGCGCCGCCATACGTAGACGTAGGCGAACAGCACCGTCACGATGAAGGTGACCATCTCGACCAGCCCGAACACCCCGAGCCGGTCGAAGTAGACCGCCCACGGGTACAGGAAGACGATCTCGATGTCGAAGACGATGAAGAGCATCGCCGTCAGGTAGTACTTGACCGGGAACCGCATGCCGCTGGGCTGCTTGGTCGGCTCGATGCCGCATTCATAGGCCTCGAGCTTGGCCCGGTTCCACCGCTTCGGCCCGGACAGGCTGCCCATGATCAGCGAGAAGACGGCGAAGAAGGCGGCCAGCAGGCCGAGGATCAGGATCGGCAGATAGTGACTCATCGCCCTTTCACCTCCTTGTCTGACTGCCGGGGCACTGCGCCCTAGAGGTCCGCATGTTCCGGCTATGCTGCCGGCGTCATCTTAGACACCGCGTTAATCAGGCGATCCACCGCATCGCCGCCGCGGGTCTCGGTCAGGTTGCCAAGCAGCTTCATCGACAAGCGCATCACTGCCGGGCGCTTTACTCCGTGCCTGGTCGCGAACCGCATGAACGACGGCTTGCCGATCAGTTCGACGAACACCCGGCCGAGCGTGTAGTACCCACCGTAGCTGTCCTGGAGAATGCGCGGATAACCGGTCAGGACCCGCTCGGCGCTGGCCGCGGTGGGCCGGGCCAGGGCCTGGGTGATGACCCTGGCCGCGGTCTCGCCGGACTCCAGCGCGTAGGCGATGCCCTCGCCGTTGAACGGGTTGACCATCCCGCCTGAGTCGCCGGCCAGCAGCAGGCCCCTGGTGTAATGCGGGGTCCGGTTGAAGCCCATCGGCAGCGCGGCACCGCGCACCGGCGCGGTCCGGTTCTCCTCGGCCAAGCCCCACTCGGCCGGCATGGCCGCCAGCCAGCGCCGCAGCAGGGCCCGGTAGTCGATGTTCTGGAACGAGGCCGAGGTGTTGAGCAGGCCAAGGCCCACGTTGCTCGTCCCGTCGCCCATCCCGAAGATCCAGCCGTAGCCGGGCAGCAGCGAATCGCCGTCCCACAGGTCCAGCCAGGCCTCGAGGTAGTCGTCATCGTGCCGGGGGCTGGTGTAGTAGGTGCGCACAGCCACGCCCAGCGGCCGGTCATCCCGCTTGCGGAGGCCCATGGACACCGACAGCCGCGAGGAGTTGCCGTCGGCGGCGACGACGAGCCGGCCCGAGAACCTTTGTTCTGGCGCGTCCTTGCCGCCGGCCGTGTCCTGGGCCGTGACGCCGATGATGCGGCCGGTGCGGTCGTCCAGCACCGGGCCGGTGACGTTGATGCCCTCGATCAGCCGGGCGCCCGCCTTTACGGCGTGCCGGGCCAGGATCTGGTCGAAGTCCAGCCGGGTGCGGACCATGCCGTAGCCCGGGTAGCTGGACAGGTCGGGCCAGTCCACCTCGATGCGGCCGCCGCCGCCGATGATCCGCAGCCCCTTGTTGCGCAGCCAGCCGTCGCTCTCCGGCGTCGGCACGCCCATGCCGGCCAGGGCCTTGACCGCGCGCGGGGTGAGCCCGTCGCCGCAGACCTTCTCGCGCGGGAACCGGCTTTTCTCCAGCACCAGCACGTCCAGCCCGGCGGTCGCCAGGTAGTAGGCCGCCGCCGACCCGGCGGGGCCGGCGCCGACGACGATGACGTCCGCTACGCCGACGCTGGATACGCCGGCGCTGGATACACCGGCGCCGCCATGCCCGGCGCGGGCACGCTCCGGGGACCTGCTGCCATCGCGTGGGGGCAAGTCCGGCGTGCCGACGGAGGGATCTTGCTCGGTCACTGACCCGTCCAAGCTGTGCTACACACCGCGTCTTGTGAACGGCTTCACAAGGCTGTCGGTCGTAGTCTAGTCCGTCGGCATGCACCACGCTCCGGGGGACCCCAGGCCTCTGCCGGTCACTTCCAGGCCGTGCCGTTCCAGTGCAGGATCATCGCGTCCCGGCCATTCTGGCCCACGATCCAGGCGTTGCGGGCCGACGTGGCGGCCACCGCTGATCGCAGGACGGTGCCGGCCGAGGCCACGGCGGCCGGGGCCAGGCCGGCCGCCGCGCCCGCGCCGGTCCCGGCCAGCAGCACCACCACCCCGCTGAGCCCGCTGAGCCCGCCGAGCCCGCCGAGGCGCGTGTTTCCTCGAAGCGTCCGCATGGCCGCCACCTCCCCTGACCCGGCCCATGACCGGCTCGATCCCCACCCGGAATGGCATGGCTGCCGCCCATAGTGTGCATGGCTGCCGCCCATAGTGTGACAGGTGCCGATCTGTCTGCCTGGCGCCCGCGGGGGTGGCTAGCCGGCGGCTAGCCGGCGGCTAGCTGGCGGCCGAGCGGCGGGCCAGGTGCAGGGCGACGACGCCCAGGGAGAGGTTGAGCCAGCGCACGCCCGACCAGCCGGCCGCGGCGATCCGGTCGGCCAGCTCGCGCTGGGCCGGCCAGTCCCTGATCGACTCGGCCAGGTAGTCATAGGCCTCTGCGTTACCCGACAGCCGCCCGGCCACGACGGGCAGGGCGCGGGACAGGTACCCGGCGTAGAGCGCGTCCAGCGCGGGCGGCCGCAGGTGGCTGAACTCGCAGACGACCAGGCGGCCGCCCGGCCGGGTAACCCGCCGCATCTCGGCCAGGGCGGCCCCGGTGTCGGCCACGTTGCGCAGCCCGAACGAGATCGTCACCGCGTGGAAGGCCCCGTCGGCGAAGGGCAGGTCCAGCGCGTCCCCGGCCACGAAGCGCACCGACGGGTCGGGCTGCCGGGCGCCGACCCGCAGCATGCCGAGGGAGAAGTCACAGGCCACGCACCGGGCGCCGGCCCGGGTAAAGGTGCGCGAGGAGGTGCCAGTGCCGGCCGCCAGGTCGAGGACGAGCTCGCCGGGCCGGGCGCCCACGGCCCGCGCCACCATGCCGCGCCAGTACCGGTCCTGGCCCAGCGACAGGCCGTCGTTGAGCAGGTCGTAGCGATCGGCGACCTTGTCGAACATCGCCGAGACCTCGGCCGGCTTGCGGTCCAGCTGCGCTCGAGTCATGCCGTCAGCCTGGCACAGCCGCCGCCCGCCCGGCGCCCGCCCGGCGGG
>JBOHCO010000857.1:0-1606 GCA_050698895.1 Streptosporangiaceae bacterium | reverse complement strand
GGCCTGGGCCCTGGCCAGCGGCGCGGCGGGCGGCCTGCCCGGCCCGGTGCACCTGAACCTACCGCTGCGCGACCCGCTGGTGCCCGGCGACCCCGGCGACCCCGACGGGGCTGACGGCGCGGCCTGGCCGGAGTCGCTGGACGGGCGGCCGGACTGGGCGCCGTGGACCCGGTTCGCGGCCGCCGCCGCGCCGGCCGTCCTGGACCTGCCGTGGACCGAGCGCGGCGTGATCGTGGCCGGCGACGGCACCGACCCGGCCCCGCTGGCCGGGCTGGCCGCCGCGGCGGGCTGGCCGCTGCTGGCCGAGCCGTCGTCCGGGGCCCGGCACGGCGCCGCCGCGCTGGCCGCCTACCCGTACCTGCTGGAGTCGGCGGAGTTCACCGCCGCGCACCGGCCCGACGTGATCGTCTCGGCCGGGCGGCCGGGGCTGTCCCGCGGCCAGCTCGCCTTCCTGCGCGGGGGAGCGGCCCCGCCGGGCCGGCACGTGGTCATCGCGTCCGGGCCCGGCCACTGGTCCGACCCGGCCCGCACCGCCACCGACGTGGCCGGCCTGGTGCGGCTGGCCGGCCCGCCGGACCCGGCCGGCCTGCCCGGCGGGGCGGGGGAGACGGGCTGGCTGTCCTCCTGGCGGCGGGCCGACGCCGCCGCGGTCCGGGCGGCGGACGCCATCCTGGACGGGGCGGCCGGCGGGCTCAGCGAGCCGCGGCTGGCCCGCGACCTGGGCCCGCTGCTGCCCGACGGCGCGCTGCTGTGGGCCGCCTCGAGCCTGCCGATCCGGGACCTGGACCGGCACCTGGCCCCGCGCGCCGGCCTGCGGGTGCTGGCCAGCCGGGGAGCCAGCGGCATCGACGGGCTGGTCTCGGCGGCCATCGGCGCCGCGCTGGCCCACCAGGCGGCCGGCGGCGGGCCCGCGGTGGCGCTGCTCGGCGACCTGGCCCTGGTGCACGACGCCGCCGGGCTGATGCTCGGGCCCGACGAGCCGCGCCCCGACCTGTGCCTGCTGGTGGTGAACAACGACGGCGGCGGCATCTTCTCCACGCTGGAGCAGGCCGCTTACCCGGCCTCGTTCGAGCGGGTGTTCGGCACCCCGCACGGCACCGGGGTAGCCGACCTGGCCGCCGCGGCCGGGCTGCCGTACACGCGCATCACCTCGGCCGCCGGCCTGCCCGCCGCGCTGGGCGGGTCAGGCCTGCGGCTGGCCGAGGTGCGCACGGACCGCGCCGCGGGCGCCGCCCTGCGCGAGGCCCTGGGGACCGCCGCGCGGACGGCGGCCGCTCAGGTGATGCGGACCCTGGGGTCCAGCACGGCGTAGAGCAGGTCGACCAGGATGTTGGCCACCACCACGAACGCCGAGGCGATCAGCACGAACGCGATGATAACGGGCAGGTCGCCGTTGGAGATCGCAGTGACCGCGTCCTGGCTCAGGCCGCCGACGCCGAACACGTTCTCCACCACCACGACGCCGCCGAGCAGCGTGCCGATGTCGATGCCGAGCTGCGACACCACCGGGGTGAGCGCGCCGCGCAGCGCGTGCCGGTAGATGACCCGCCGCTCGGTCAGGCCCTTGGCCCGGGCCGTGCGGACGTAGTCCTCGCCGAGGGTATCC
>JBOHCO010000856.1:0-6058 GCA_050698895.1 Streptosporangiaceae bacterium | reverse complement strand
GGCCCAGCCCGCGCGCGCCGAGCCCGGCGGGCTCGATGGCCGCGGCCCGGGGCCGGGTCGAGGAGCGGATGTCGAACGGCGGCTCGCCGGACACCACGGCCGCCGCCCGGCCGTCCGGGCCGAGCGCGTCGAGCAGCGCGCGGGCCAGGTCCTCCTCCGGGGCCAGCGGCCGGGACACCGGCCGGCCGGCGTAGCTGACCGACGCCGGGTTGGCGCCCAGGAACACCGGGGCGGGCGAGACGTCGTCACCGGCCACGGTCATCGTCACCGACACGTGGTGGCCCTCGAACCGCCACGACCAGGGCGCGCCTGACTCGGGGTCGCCGAAGACCGCCACCCAGTAGTCGCCGCTGTGCCGGCCGAGCTGGCCCTGCTCGCGCCAGTCCAGCACCTCCTCCAGCGCCGTGATGGTCAGCGCCTGCGCGAACGCGTGGTCGCTCAGCCCGGTGGCCAGCAGCCGGTGCGCGGCCTTGCGGGCCGGGATGCTCAGCCCGGCCAGGCAGGCGCCGGGCCGCGGCTCGGGCCGGTACTCCAGCCAGCGGCGGGCGCCCTCATCGGCGAACGGCAGCGCGGCCTGCGCCCGCTGGTCGCCGGTGAGGGCCGAGAGCACGGAGACGGCGGCGGCCCGCATCTGGGCGGCCAGGGAGCCGGCGAACAGGACATCAGCGGTCATGATCCCGGTATATCACCCGGCCGGGGCCCGTTAATGATCATATTTTCCGGCCCGCTGAGGTCAGGGCGCGGTGAGGATGCGGGGGCCGTCGCCGGTGATGGCGACGGTGTGCTCGACGTGCGCGGCCCGGCTGCCGTCCCCGGTGAGCAGCGTCCAGCCGTCCTTGTCGACCCGGTAGGTGTCGTGCCCGCCGGCCATGAACCACGGCTCGATCGCGATGACCAGGCCGGTGGCCAGCCGCAGGCCCCGGCCCGCCCGGCCGTCGTTGGGGACCGACGGCGACTCGTGCATGGTGTGCCCCACGCCGTGCCCGCCGAAGTCGGTGTGCAGGCCGTACCCGGCGGTCCTGGCCATCTGCCCGATGGCGGCCGAGATGTCGCCCAGCCGCCCGCCGGGCACCGCGGCCCGGATCCCGGCCGCCAGCGCGGCCTGCGCGGTCTCGATCAGCCGCAGGTCGGACTGGTGCGGCCGGCCGACGGTGAGCGAGATGGCGGCGTCGCCGGTCCAGCCGTCCAGCGTGGCCCCGCAGTCGATGCTGAGCAGGTCGCCGTCGCGCAGCTGGTAGCGGCCGGGGATGCCGTGCAGCGCGGCGTCGTTGACCGAGGTGCAGATGACCGCGGGGAACGGCGTGTGGGCGAAGCTGGGCTGGTAGCCCAGGAACGGCGAGGTCGCGCCGGCGTCGGCCAGCACGCCGCGGGCGATCTGGTCCAGCTCGTCCAGGCGCACGCCGGCCGCCGCCTTGTCGGCCGTGGCGGCCAGCGCCGCGGCCACGACCCGCCCGGCGGCGCGCATGGCGTCGATCTCGCCCGGTGACTTCAGCTCGACCACAGGCTTCCTCCCGCGTGGACCCCGCGTATACCCCTGGCCGCCGCCGACAGCGGTCAGGCGGGCAGCGTATCGGTTGCCGCCCCGGGTTCCCAGATGTAGGGGGTGGTCCGGGCCAGCGCGACGAAGCCGAGCCGGGTCAGGATGGGCTGGCTGGTGGGCAGCGCGTCGACCTGGAGGTAGCGGTAGCCGCGGCCAGCCGCCATCCGGGCCCGGAGGGCGACCAGGGCCCGGTACAGGCCCCGGCCGCGCCACTGCGGCACCGTGCCGCCGCCCCACAGGCCGGCGAAGTCGCTGCCGGACGGGTACTCGATCCTGGCCGCGCTGACCGGCTCCCGGCCCGCGAACGCGATCACCATGCCCAGCGACTCCGGCGCCCCGGCCACCTGGGCCTCCAGGGCCTGGCGCAGCCGCGTGCCGTCGTTGTCGAAGGCCCCTTCGTGGACCTCGAACATCTGGGCCAGCCCGGCCGCGCCGGTGACCTCGCGCACGGTCACCCCGTCGGGCAGCGGCACGTCGGTCACCGCCCCGGCCGTCTCGGCGACCATGAGCACCTCGGTGTCCTCGGGCTCGAGGCCCGCCGCCAGCAGCCGCCGGTCCAGGTCGGCGGGCTGGTCGTAGTCATACAGCTTCCACTCGAAGGGCTGGCGGCGCGCGGAGAAGAACGCCACCTGGGCCGCGATGGCCGCGTCGGCGGTGGCCTCGTCCAGCCGGGACCAGGTGATCGTGCCCTGGCCCTGGCCCGGCGGCGGGACCCAGCGCGCCACGGCGCCGTCCGCCTCGGCGAGGGCGCCCGGCTCGTCGGCCCGGGTGCTCTGGCGGATCTGGGCGTCGTAGTCGGCGAGCGCGCGGTCGGAGAACATGGGGGCCAGACCACCACGGGCGGATCGACCTCGCAAGTCCTTTACGGTGGTGACCGCGGGATGCTTGGCTGGTGCAGACCAGCGCTGGAATCGGCACAGGAAGAGGAACAACACATGGGCCTCCCGGACTCCCCGGCCCTGGCCGGCCAGGCTTCGGGCGAACCCGTGGTGCTGCCCGTCACCTTCGCGATCATCGGCACCGGGTTCTCCGGCCTGGGCGCCGCGATCGCGCTGCGCCGGGCCGGCTACCGCGACCTGGTCCTGCTCGAGCGGGCCGATGACGTCGGCGGGACCTGGCGGGACAACACCTACCCCGGCTGCCGCTGCGACGTGCAGTCCAACCTGTACTCGTTCTCGTTCGCGCCCAAGCCGGACTGGAGCGAGACCTACCCCTCGCAGCCCGAGCTGCGGGCCTACCTGCGGCAGATCGCGGCCGACTACGGCGTGCTGCGTGACATCAGGTTCGGCCACGAGGTCCTCGGGGCGCGCTGGGAGGACCGGGCCGGGCGGTGGCGGATCAGCACCAGCCAGGGCGAGTTCAGCGCCCGCTACCTGATCGCGGGCACCGGGGCGCTGGTCGAGCCGTCCCTGCCGGACATCCCCGGCATCGAGCAGTTCGCCGGCACCATCATGCACTCGGCGCGCTGGGACGCCGGCTGGTCGCCGGCGGGCCAGCGGGTGGCCGTGATCGGGACCGGGGCCTCGGCCATCCAGATCGTCCCGGTCATCCAGCCCGAGGCCGAGCGGCTGACCGTGTTCCAGCGCACCGCCGCCTACGTCCTGCCGCACGACAACCGGCCCGTGACCCCCGGCGAGCGGCGGCTGTACCAGTACCTGCCGGTCACCCAGCGGGCGGCCAGGGCCGCGACGTACTGGACCCGCGAGCTGCTGGCCATCGGGTTCCTGATGCGGCCGCAGATCCTGGCCCGGGCCGAGGACATGTGGCGGGCGCACATGGAGCGGACCATTGCCGACCCGGAGACGCGCCGTCAGCTGACCCCCGATTACCGGCTCGGCTGCAAGCGCGTCCTGCTGTCGAACGAGTTCTATCCCGCCCTGGCCGCGGACAACGCCAGCCTGGTCACCGAGAAGATCACCGGCTTCGCGGCCGACGCGATCATCACCGCCGACGGCGCCCGCCATCCCGTGGACACCGTCATCCTCGCCACCGGCTTCCATGTGACCGACAACCCCATGTTCGGCAAGATCACCGGCCGCGGCGGCCGGACGCTGGCCTCGGCCTACGGCCAGACCTACCTGGGCACCGTGCTGCCCGGGTTCCCCGGCTACTTCCAGCTGACCGGGGCCAACACCGGTCTCGGCCACACCTCGATGATCCACATCATCGAGAGCCAGCTGGCCTTCATCATCGACGCGATCCGCAAGATCGAGGCGGCCGGCGGCGGCCCGTGCGTGGTCCGGCCCGACGTGGCCGCGGCCTACAACCTGGGGGCTGCAGCGCAAGCTGCCGGGCACCGTGTGGGGTTCCGGCTGCTCGAGCTGGTACCTGGACCGCGAGGGCCGCAACCTGACTCTCTGGCCCGGGTTCACGTTCCAGTTCCGGCGCCGGACCCGGCGATTCCGGCGCCGCGACTTCATCATCGCCCCGCCCGGCTAGCCGGGCCCGGCTCGCGCGGTCCGGCCGCGCCGCCCCTCCGGCGCCTAGAACCTGTTCTAGATTCGTTACTCAGGCGACCATTGATCAATCGTTACTGGCGCGTTAAGTTTACGGCACGCCTGGCTCGCCCAAGCTGATCATCGGCTCGACCAAAGGGGGCCGCATGAGTGCGACCGCAGCTGATCCTGTGACCGAAGGCGGGCCCAGCTGGGCCTCGACCCTGTGGAACCGCCAGCTCGACTCCTACCCCGACACCGGACGCCGGCTCTTCTACCTGGCGATCACGGTGCTGGCCACGGTGACCCTGTACTACGAGCTCTACGTCGGCGCGTCCGTGACCACGCTGGTCCTGCCCCAGCTGGGCATGACCTTCAGCTTCTACGTCACCGCGCTGGCCTTCGGGAACCTCCTGGGCGCCTTCGGCTCGCTGTTCGCCGGCCTGACCGACCGGGTCGGCCGGAGCAACATGGTGGTCATCGGCCTGCTGTTCACCGGGGTGTTCACCGCCTTCGTGATCCCCGCCGCGACCAGCAGGTGGCCCTTCATCATCGAGACCTTCGTGGTCGGGATCGTCGAGGGCATGTGCCTGGTCGCGACGCCCGCGCTGATCCGGGACTTCTCCCCGCAGGTCGGCCGGGCCTCGGCGATGGGCTTCTGGACCGCCGGGCCGGTGCTCGGCAGCCTGGTCGTGGCCGTCGTGGCCAGCAACACCGTCCCGGCCGTGGTGGCCAACTCGTTCTGGAGTCACGAGTACAAGATCTGCGGGATCGCCGGCCTGATCGTGTTCGTCATCACGTTCCTGGGCCTGCGCGAGCTGTCGCCGCGGCTGCGCGACCAGCTCATGGTGACGATGCGGGACCGGGCGCTGATCGAGGCCAGGGCCAAGGGGATCGACATCTCGGCGGCGCTGAAGCACCCGTGGCGCCAGCTGCTGAAGCCCGACGTCGTCATCTCCTCGATCGCCGTGTCGGTCATGCTGCTCGTCTACTACACGGCGGTCGCCTTCGGCGTGGTCTACCTGGTCACCTTGTTCGCCTTCTCGACCAAGGACGCCAACGGCCTCGGCAACTGGAACTGGGGCTTCAACGTCATCGCGGTGATCCTGGTCGGCGTGCTGTCCGACCGGCTGCGGGTGCGCAAGCCGTTCATGGTCATCGGCGGCGTCGGTGCCGCGGTGCTCCTGGTGATCTACCTGATGCAGGCCGGCCAGCACCCGACCTACTACACGCTGGCGATCATCCTGGCCGTCATGTCGTTCTTCCTCGGCATCGCGTACACGCCGTGGATGGCCAGCTTCACCGAGACGGTCGAGGACCGCAACCCGGCGCTCATCGCCACCGGCCTGGCCATCTGGGGCTGGGTCGTGCGGGTCACCGTGTTCGCCTCGTTCCTGATCATCCCGGCGATCATCTCCTCGGTGACGCCGCTGGTGACCTACGGCCCGACGGTCGCGGCCTACACGACCCAGTACAAGAGCGAGCTGGCCTTCGCCACCACCCACGCCACGGTGGTGGCCAACGCGCAGAAGTACAAGACGCAGCTGGCCTTCGCCGGCAGCCACCCGACGGTCGTGGCCAACGCGCAGAAGTACCAGGTGCAGCTGGCCAACGCGCAGAAGTTCGCCCCGGAACTGGCCGTGCTGCAGGCCCACCAGGCGCTGTTCGCGCAGCTGGCCCGGTACCCCAACCCGGCCAAGATCCCGCCCGCACTGCAGGCGAAGGCGGTGGCCGCGGCAGGCGGCGGGGCCAAGGGGCTGGCCATCCTGGAGTCGATAGCCGCCAACAAGGCCGCGATCACCGGGGTGATCGCGGTGGGACCGCAGCTTCAGGCCCTCGCGCCATACGCGGCGCAGCTCAAGGCCCTGGCGCCCGTCGCGGCGCAGCTTCAGGCGATCGCGCCGTACGCGGCGCAGCTCAAGGCGCTGTCCAAGGTCCCGCCGCAGGTGTTCGCCTTCCTGAAGGCGCACGGGACGGCGGTGCAGAAGGCGGCGTCGCAGACGGCCGGGCAGTGGAAGACGTGGTACTGGATCTGCTTCGGCGGGATTATCTTCTTCCTGCTGTGCATTCCGCTGCTGCGCGG
>JBOHCO010000855.1:0-2075 GCA_050698895.1 Streptosporangiaceae bacterium | reverse complement strand
GCCGTGACCGGTCGCAGCAGCTAGCCCAGCCTGGTCAGCCTGGTCAGCCTGGTCAGCCGGGGCGATCCGCGGGCGCGCCGTGGTCGCGGTCGGCGGCGCCGCGGGCCCGGCGGGCCCGGCGCTCGGTCAGCCAGGACGCCGCCGCGAAGATCGGCAGGGTGACCCCGATCAGCAGCGCGCAGCCGGTGAGCGCGCTGTTCAGGAACGAGCCTGCCACCCGCGCGACGCCGTAGTAGTACAGCACCACGATGGCCATGAGCAGCAGGTAGCCGCCCACGGCGGTGGCGGCCAGGTGGCGCAGCAGCCGCGGCCAGCCGTGCTGCCAGCGCTCGGGCAGCCGCCGGGGCCGGGGCGGGCGCGGGGCGCGCCTGGACAGCCACAGGCCGACGGCCAGGGCTCCCATGAGCAGGACGTACCCGGACACGATGGGCACCAGGTCCTGCCGGATCAGCGAGGAGGACACGTCAGTTCATCCGTTCCGCCGGGCCGCCCGGTCAGGACCGGAGCAGGAAGTGCCAGCCGCGCAGGAAGATGTGCCAGCCGAACCACAGCCACAGCGCGAACAGCGCCCAGCGGCCGAACGGGTAGCGCATGATGGCCCGGAAGGTGGCGCTGAGCGTCGGCACGGTCCCGCTCAGGTGGCTGAGGGCCAGCCCCTCCCACGCGAACAGGGCGCCGAACAGCACCGCCCACACCAGGTAGCCGATCAGCGGATGACTCGCCACCGCGACCTCCCGTGCATTGTCGTCCACGCGCACAACTATGCCCGGCGGGCCGCTCAGCCCCCGATGGCGGGCAGGCAGAAGTAGTTGTGCCGCAGCGCCGAGGTGGCGGCCAGCGGCTTGCAGTGCGCGGCGATCCAGGCCAGCCGCGGGTCGCCGGTCGCGCCCGCCAGCACCAGGTGGAACTTGCCCTGGCGGATGTCGGCCTGAAGGTGGCCCAGCGTGGGCGACGGGATGGTCCCGGTGAACCCGCCGATGGGCAGCGCCTCCAGCCCGGTGTCGTAGATGAACACCGACGCCAGCGCGGCGCTCTGCGCCGCGAGCAGGTAAGGAGCGCCGAACCGGGCCTGCTGGAGCTTCGGGATCGTGAGCCTGACCTGCGCCGGCACCGCGACGAACAGGTCGCGGATGGCGTCCTGCTGGCGCGCCGGCTCGAACGGCGTGTCGAACGACCCCTGGCCGCGCAGCACCAGCGTGGCCGAGGCCACGGCCGGCCCGGCGGCCCCGGCGACCAGCCCCGCGCCGGCAGGACCATGGCCCAGGTGTGAAAGCCGAGCGCCCGCACCGCCAGCGCCTGGACCCACAGCGCCCCCGGCAGCTTGTCCACGGTGACCGTGCCCGCCGGGTCGAACGCGCCGAAGAAGAAGTTGTGCCAGCTCATCGACATGCTCCCGGCTGCGGGCTGGCCTCGGCGTCCCGGCCGGCCTCGATGAGCGCCGCGAGCGTCGCCCTGGTGTGGGCGACGTACTCCGGGCCCACGCGCCGGTCCAGGTCCGCGTCCACCTGCCGCACCGCCGACCGGATGGCCGCCGCCGCGCCCAGCCCCCGCTCGGTGAGCGTGAGGGTCAGCCGCCGCCGGTCCGCGGGGTCGGCCGCCCGGGTCACGTAACCACGGATGACCAGGGTGTCCACGAGCTGCCCGGCGGCCTGCTTGGACACCCCCAGCCCCTGGATGATCTGGCTGAGCGACGCCCCGCCCCGCGCCATGGCGCCGATGACATAGCTGCCGTTGCGCGGCGCGTCGTCGCAGCCGGCCTCGGCCAGCGCCGCCCGCACCGCCGTGGCATACCCCCGGCGGGCTGCCCGCAGCAGCGCCGGGAGCGCTATCTCGGCGTGCCAGTCCTGCTCCTCGGCCATGGCCTCACGTTATAGACAAGGAGCAGGACAGTCAATCTCTTTAACTATCCCGCTTCTTTACCAAAGCAGGGGGCGCTACAGCACCGCCTGGCGGCGCAGCCGCAGGACCATCAGCAGGGCGAGCAGGGTCCCCCAGGCCAGCGGCAGGAAGTACACCTGGCCGAAACTCGTGTTGTACCAGCCAGTGGCGAACGGGATGGCCCGGCCGAGCGCCAC
>JBOHCO010000854.1:0-1974 GCA_050698895.1 Streptosporangiaceae bacterium | reverse complement strand
GCTCCTGCTCGGCCTCGGGGAGTTTCGCGATCTGGGCCATTGAGTCGTTCAGGTAGATCTGGATCATGTACTTCATGATTGTCTCCTTCGGGTTTCAGCTGGCTGGCGCGGGCGGGGTTAGTCGGTGGGCTCGGGCGCGGGAATCCGGAAGAAGAACACCGACACGAAGGCGGCGAAGGCGATCATCTGCGTGACGTCGGCGGCGGCCAGCCCCTTGATCCGGAAGACGGAGAACGGGAACAGCGGGTCACGGCGGCGCAGCTCGGTGACCGCGAAGGCGGCCAGTACGGCGGCGGCGGTGGCGAGTTCCCCGAGCGTGCGGGCGCTGGCCCAGCCCTGCTGCGGCGCCCGCACCAGCGCGTAGACCAGCAGCAGCATGCCGGCAGTGCCCAGGGCCGCGCCGGGAAATCGAAGCCCGCCAGCCGGGCGCGGTGCCGATCACGGGGCAGGAGGGCGTAGGCGCCGGCGAGAACGAGCGCGCAGACCGGCAGGTTGACGAACAGCACCCACCGCCAGCCCGGGCCCTGCGACAGCACCCCGCCCAGAAACACCCCGGCCGCGGCGGCGAGCCCGGAGACGGCGCCCCAGGTGCCGAGCGCCCGGTTGCGCTCGGTGCCCTGGCGGAACGTGGTGGTCAGGATGGACAGGCCGGCCGGGGCCATCATCGCCGCGCCGACGCCCTGGCCGAGCCGGGCGCCGACCCGCATGCCCGCAGTCGCCGCCAGGCCGCCGGCCAGCGAGCAGCACGGTCCCCGCGGCCAGCAGCCGCCGCCGCGGACTGTACCGGGCAGTCCAGGATGCGGGCGAGCGCGTCACCCTCGTGTCCGGGATCTAGGCCATGAGGCCTCGGGAGGCATCGTCAGCACGGCGTCGCGGCACCCCGCTGAAGTCGCCACGCCGGTAGCCCCGGGCCAGACTGACCTCATGCCAAGCTCGCCAGGCCGGGCTCGCCGAGCCGCTCGCCCGGTACGTTTTCTACGTCGGCCAGGCCGGCGCGTGCCCGGCGCCGGCGGTGGATCGGCCCGATGACGTGGAGGTCACCGCGACCAGGGAAACAGGCCGCAGGCTCATCGCCTCGAACAGGCGGGCCCGGCACGACTACACGATCCTCAAGACATACGAGGCCGGGATCGTGCTGATCGGCAACGAGGTGAAGTCCGTGCGCGCCGGCCACGCGTCGCTGGCCGGCGCGTTCGTCCAGGATCACGACGGCGAGCTCATGCTCCACGGACTGCATATCCCCGAGCACGCCTACGGCCGCGGCGGCACCCGCGCCCTCCACCAGCCCCGGCGCACCCGCAAGCTGCTCCTGCACCGCAGCGAGATCGACAAGATCATCGGGAGGCTGGGCGACACCGGGGTCACGGTTGTGCCGCTGTCGCTGTACTTCCAGGACGGCTGGGCGAAGGTCGAGGTCGCCCTGGCCCGCGGCCGGCGGTCCTTCGACAAGCGGCAGGCCATCGCCCAGCGCGACTCCGACCGGGAGATCGCCCGCGAGCTCAGCGACCGGCTGCGCGGCCGGCGCCGGCGGCCCCGCGGGTCGAGCTGACCGGGCCGCCTCTGGCACGCTCGTGGGCAAGCGGAAGGAGTGCCGGCCATGATCCTCCCGAAGGTCCGGGACCCTCGCTTCGTGACGATCCGCCGAGGCGGGACCCTCACTGATCCGGATCACCGCCTCCTCGCTCTTTGGGCGGCATCTTGCGCGGAGCGCGTCATTGGCCTCTTCGAGTCGGCTCAGCCTGACGACCCGCGGCCGCGGCGGGCGATCGAGCAGGCCCGCGCCTGGGTGCGCGGCGAGGTCAGGATGATGCAGGCTCGCGCGGCGGGCGGCCATGCCATGGGCGCGGCCAGGGACCTGCGCGGGGCAAGCCGGCATGCCGCGTACGCGGCCGGCCAGGCCGGGGCCGTCGCGCACGTCGCCGCGCACGAACTCGGTGCGGCCGCCTATGCGATCAAGGCCGCACGTGCCGCCGC
>JBOHCO010000853.1:0-1373 GCA_050698895.1 Streptosporangiaceae bacterium | reverse complement strand
CGTTCGACCTGCGGGCGGCTGGGTTGGCGGCCGGGCGGGCGTGACGCCGGCGCGCTGATTCTCGGTTACGTGATCGTCGTCCCGGCGTTCCTGCTGGCCATGATGGTCGTGACCCAGGCGGCCCTGTGGTACCTGGCCCGCTCGGCCGCGCTGGCCGCGGCCCGGCAGGGCGTTGACGCCGCCCGGGTGATGCACTCCACGCCGGCCGCGGGCCGCACCGCGGCCCAGAACTTCGCGCAGCGGTCCGCTTCCGGGTACCTGCTCGGGCCCAGCGCCAGCACGGCCGGCAGCACGGCCACCACCATCAAGATCACCGTTTCCGGGCACGTGCCGAGCCTGGTGCCGGGGGTGCCGATCAGGATCAGCCAGGTGGCCGAGGGCCCGGTCGAGAGGTTCACCGCGCCATGACCAGGCAGTACCGCGCTGGGCGCGGCAAGCACGGGGGCGAGCGGGGCGGCCTGCCGCGCGGCCGGGAGGCCGGCAACGCGGCCCTGGAGCTGGTCATCCTGGCGCCCGTCATCGTCCTGCTGATCTGCATGGTGATCGCGGCCGGGCGGGTGGCGATCGCCAAGGGCTCGGTCGACGCCGCCGCCCGTGACGCCGCGCGGCAGGCGTCCATCGCCCGGTCGCCGGACGCGGCCCGCGCGGCGGCCATCGCCAGCGCCCGGGCCGAGCTGGCCGGCGACGGGCTGAACTGCACGCCGCGGGTCTTCGTGGACACCAGCCAGTTCGGCACGCCGCTCGGGCAGCCGGCCAGCGTGAGCGCGACCGTGTTCTGCCGGGTCAGCCTGTCCGGCCTGGTGCTGCCGGGGCTGCCCGGCAGCCTGCCGCTGAGCTTCACGTTCCGGTCGCCGCTCGATCCGTTCCGGGGGCGGACCGGATGACCGCCAGAGCGCTGGCATCGGGAGGTGCCGGATTGAGACCGGGAGACCTGGTTCTAGGCGCGAGCCAGGATCGGCGCGCCGCGCTTGGTGACCGGGACCGGGACCTGGCTCGCGGCGCGGGCCGCGGCTGCAGGCTGCCCCGCGGCCCGGGCCTCCGCAACCGGAAATCGCGGGGTATCACAGCCATCGTCACACCGCGCGGGCACGCTGTGGCGCCGGAGAGCAGAAGCCCCGAGAGCAGGTTTCCGGCGAGCAGGTTTCCGGCGAGCAGGAGCCACGTCCCGGGCAGGGAGCAGCGGATGAGCCAGCCCCGCGAGCGCGGATCGCTGACGCTGCTGCTCGCGGTGATGTTCGTCGCCCTGCCGGCCCTGGCGGGCATCGTCATCGACGGCGGGGCCAAGCTCACCGCGGCGGAGAACGCGACGGCCATCGCCCAGGAGGCGGCCAGGGCCGGCGCGGGCATGGTCAGCCAGCCCACGGCCTATACGA
>JBOHCO010000852.1:0-2499 GCA_050698895.1 Streptosporangiaceae bacterium | reverse complement strand
GTCGCACTCACCCTGGCCGCCGCCAGCGCGCTCGGGTCCGGCGGCCTGGCGCTCGCCGCCTCGGGACCGGCCGCCGCGGCCAGCTCCGCGTTACCGGCCCACTTCGCCGCGCCCTACCTGCAGATCGACTCATCGGATGCCGGGGACATGGCCGCCGACCAGGCCGCGACCGGCCTGAAGGACTACACGCTGGCCTTCCTCACCCCGCAGTCCGGCTGCACACCGGAGTGGGAGGACAACGGTAACAGCGTTGGCACTTTCAACTCGCAGATCAGTGCCCTTCAGGCCGCCGGCGGCAACGTGATGATCTCCTTCGGCGGCGAGTCCGGCGGTGAGCTCGCGCAGACCTGCACGAACGTCTCGCAGCTCACCGCCGCCTACCAGAACGTGGTGAACACCTACGGCGTCACCCGGCTGGACTTCGACATCGAGGGCGGCGTGCTGTCGGACACCGCCGCCACCTCCCTGCGCGACCAGGCGCTGGCCGCGCTGCAAGCCGAGGACCCGTCCGTGCAAGTCGACTTCACCCTCGCGGTCTCCCCGCAGGGGCTGCCCACCGGCACCGGCTCGGAATACGCGCTGCTCCAGGACGCCCAGGCCAAGGGCGTGAAGGTCTCGGTCGTGAACCTCATGACGATGGACTTCGGCAACGGCCAGAACGCGCTCGCCGACGCCGAGTCCGCCGCGCAGGGCGCCGACAGCCAGCTCTCGAGCCTGTACGGGATCTCCGCCTCGGCGGCCTACGGGATGATGGGCCTGACGCCCATCGCCGGCCAGAACGACGACAACGAGTTCTTCTCCACCGCCAACGCCTCGACGCTGGAAAGCTTCGCCGCCTCCCACGGCGTCGCCGAGCTGTCCTTCTGGGAGGTCGACGGCTACGACAAGCCGGCCGGCTACCAGTACTCGTCGATATTCAATGAGATAACAGGCAGCAGCGGCGGCGGTGGCGGCGGCTCAGCGGCCACGGGGCCGATTACCGGGTACCAAGGCCTGTGCCTGGATGACCGGTCGGCCAGCACCGCCGACTTCAACCCGATCCAGGTGTACACCTGCAACGGGACCAATGCGCAGCAGTGGACGGTCGAGTCCAATAACACGCTGCAGGTGCTCGGCAAGTGCCTCGACGTGAACGCGGCCGGCACCGCCAACGGCACCACCGTC
This sequence comes from Streptosporangiaceae bacterium, assembly GCA_050698895.1. GTDB lineage: Bacteria > Actinomycetota > Actinomycetes > Streptosporangiales > Streptosporangiaceae > DASUBV01. Next base: position 1,335 of record JBOHCO010000852.1, on the reverse strand, counting down.
GACCTCTACGACTGCAACGGCACCGGCGCGCAGACCTGGGTGCCGCAATCGGATGGTGCCCTGCTGAACCCCGAGTCCGGCAAGTGCCTCGACGACACCGGCTTCGGCGGCGCCGGCACCCAGGCCCAGATCTGGTCCTGCACCGGCAGCGCCAACCAGGCCTGGGCCCTGCCCAGCGGCACGCCCGCCGGCAACACGCCCAACTTCGGCCCGAACGTCTACGTGTTCACCACCTCGATGTCGACCACCACGATCCAGGACGACATCAACCAGGTCTACGCCACGCAGCAGTCGAACCAGTTCGGCACCCAGCGCTATGAGCTGATGTTCGAGCCCGGCACCTACGACGTCAGCGTCCCGGTCGGCTTCTACACCGAGGTCGTCGGCCTCGGCCAGAACCCGGCCCAGACGGTGATCACCGGCGGCGGGATCTATGCCAACGCCGCCTGGAACGGCGGGAACGCGACGGAGAACTTCTGGCGCGGCGTGGAGAACATCACGATCGAGCCGTCCTCCGGCAGCACCGAGTGGGCGGTCTCGCAGGCCGACCCGATGCGCCGGGTGGACATCCACGGCAACCTCGTGCTCGACGATGACACCTCCGGCAACACGACCAGCAACTGGTCGTCCGGCGGCTTCATCGGCGACTCGATCGTCACCGGTCAGGTCAGCTCGGGCACCCAGCAGCAGTTCCTGATGCGCAACGACCAGCTGGGCAGCTGGACCGGCTCGAACTGGAACATGGTGTTCGTGGGCGACACCGGCGTCCCGGCCCAGAGCTTCCCGAGCCCGCCGTACACGACCGTGAGCCAGACCCCGACCGTCGACGAGAAGCCGTACCTCTACATCGACTCCTCCGGGAACTGGGACGTGTTCGTGCCCTCGAACCGGACGAGCTCGCAGGGCGTGTCCTGGGCGAACGGCAACACGCCGGGGACCTCGCTGCCGCTGAGCGATTTCTACATCGCGACGCCCAGCAGCACGGTGGCCCAGATTAACGCCGCGCTGGCGGGCGGGCAGGACCTCCTGTTCACCCCCGGCGTCTACCAGGTCAACGGCACCATCGACGTCACCAGCCCGGACACCGTCGTGCTCGGCCTCGGCCTGGCCACCCTTGTGTCCAACGTCGGCAGAACGATCCTGCAAGGCGCTGACGTCATCGGCATCCGCATCGTCGGACTGATATTCGACGCGGGCACCACCAGCAGTTCCGTCCTCGTCCAGATCGGCCCGCCCGGCGCCAGCGCCAGCCACGCCCCGGACCCGACCGTCCTGTCCGATGTCTTCGCCCGCATCGGCGGCGCCACCGTCGGCAAGGCCACGCAGACGCTGCAG
>JBOHCO010000851.1:0-7164 GCA_050698895.1 Streptosporangiaceae bacterium | reverse complement strand
GCCTTCGCCCAGGCCTGGCAGGTCACCCCGCACGCCTGCCTGGCCTGCTCACCGGAATGCCGGGCCGCCGGCAACGTCCGCGCCGCCGGCACCTGCACCGCCGAGCGCGACATCACCCGCTACGGCGACGCCACCCCCGACCTGATGTACTGCGCCGAATCGGTCGCCGACGCCTTCCCCGATGCCCGGATCATCCAGCTCATCCGCGACGGCCGCGACGTCACCGCCGCCATGCTCAGCGACGCCCGCACGCTCGGCTTCTTCCGCCGCGCCATGGCCCGCGTCGAGACCGAGTTCCCCAACCCGTTCTTCGGCATCGAGACCGAGCAGGACCTCGCCGCCTGGCCCGCCCTGACCCCGGCCGGCAAGGCCGCGATGCGCTGGCTCGGCTGCGTTCGCAAGATGGCCCGGCTGCGCTCCACCCTCACCGCCGATCAGCTGACCACCCTGCGCTACGAGCACCTGGCCCGCGATCCTCGGGCTGCCTACGCAGCGATCTCCGAGTTCGCCGGCGCCGACGTCCGCCCCGTCCGCCCCGCCCGCCAGCCCGGCTGCGAACCGGGTGCCTGGCGCCGCCTGCTGACCCCAGCCCAGCTCGCCGAGTTCGAGAAAGTGGCCGGCCAGGAACTGCGCCGCGTCGGCTACGGCGGCTAGTCCGAACTACCGGCCGAGCAGCTGGTACCGGGCCTCGGTGGCTGCCTTCTGCGGGCCCCACCACCAGTCATTCTCCCGGTACCAGGTGATCGTGGCGGCCAGGCCCTCGCGGATGTCGTCATAGCGGGGCCGCCAGCCCAGCTCGGCGCGGATCCGGCTGGAGTCAATCGCGTACCGCAGGTCGTGGCCCGGCCGGTCAGGCACGTAGTCGAAGGCATCGGCGGGCTGGCCCATCAGCTCCAGCACCAGCGCCAGCAGGCTCGCGTTGCCGAGCTCGTCGCCCGTCCCGATCAGGTAGGTCCGGCCGGCCTGGCCGGCCGCGATGATCGCGTGGACCGCCGCGTTGTGATCATCGACGTGGGTCCACTCCCGGACATTGGCCCCGGCCCCGTACAGCTTGGGCCGCTGCCCGGTCAGCACGTTGGTGATCTGACGCGGCACGAACTTCTCGACGTGCTGGTAGGGGCCGTAGTTGTTCGCGCAGTTGGACAAGGTGGCGGCCACCCCGAAGGACCGCACCCAGGCCCGGACCAGCATGTCCGAGCTGGCCTTGGAGGCCGAGTACGGGCTGGACGGGTCGTAGCGGGTCTCCTCGGTGAACTTGCGCGGGTCGTCCAGGGCCAGGTCCCCGTAGACCTCGTCGGTGGAGATGTGGTGCAGCCGCTTCCCGTGCCGCCGGACGGCCTCCAGGATCGTGAACGTTCCGGTGATGTTGGTGCGGATGAACGGCGCCGGGTCATCCAGCGAGTTGTCGTTGTGCGACTCCGCCGCGAAGTGCACGACGACGTCGGCGTCGGCGACCAGCCGGTCCACCAGCGGGGCGTCGCAGATATCGCCGTGCACGAAGTCGATGGACCGCGCCACCGAGTCCAGGCTCTCCAGGTGGCCGGCGTAGGTCAGCGCGTCCAGGACGCGCACCTCGCAGTCCGGGTGGTTCGCCCGGGTGTAGTGCACGAAGTTGGCGCCGATGAACCCAGCTCCGCCGGTGACCAGCATTCTCATGCCGGTCATCCTACGGGTCAGCGTTACGGCAGGATGGCGGGCTCCTGGCGGGCGAACTGGGTCCGGTACAACTCGGCGTAGAGGCCTTCGGCGGCCAGCAGTTCCTCGTGCCTGCCGCGCTCGGCGACCTGACCCCCGTCGATGACCAGGATCTGGTCCGCCTCGCGGATGGTGGACAGCCGGTGCGCGATGACCAGCGAGGTCCGGCCCGCCAGCGCCGCCTTCAGGGCGCGCTGCACGGCGGCCTCGGACTCGGAGTCCAGGTGCGCGGTGGCCTCGTCCAGCACCACCACGGCCGGCGCCTTGAGCAGCAGCCGGGCCAGCGCGACCCGCTGCTTCTCGCCGCCGGACAGCCGGTAGCCCCGGTCCCCGACCACGGTGTCCAGCCCGTCGGGCAGCACCGAGATCACGTCCCAGATCTGCGCCGCGCGGCAGGCCTCGATCAGCTCGGCCTCGGTGGCGGCCGGGCTGGCGTAGCTGAGGTTGGCCCGGATGGTGTCGTGGAACATGTGCGCGTCCTGGGTGACCACGCCGACCGCGTCGTGCAGCGAGTCCTGGGTCACCTCGCGCAGGTCGGCGCCGCCGATGCGGACGCTCCCGCGGGCCGGGTCATACAGCCGGGCGACCAGGTGGGTGATCGTGGTCTTGCCCGCGCCGGACGGCCCGACCAGCGCGGTGAGCTGGCCCGCCGGGGCGCGGAAGCTGACGTCGCGCAGCACGTCCTGGCCGGCGTCGGCCCGCTCGGGCACGGGCAGCGCGATGGACTCCAGGGAGGCCAGCGAGACCTCCGACGCGGTCGGGTAGCGGAACGACACGTGGTCGAACTCGATCTCGGCCGCCGGGTCGCCGGGCGCCGACCCGGCCTGGCCGGCCAGCCGCAGCGCCCGCGCGTCGGGCCGGTCCTCGATCAGCGGCCGCAGGTCCAGCACCTCGAAGACCCGGTCGAAGCTGACCAGCGCGGTCATGACGTCGACCTGGACGTTGGACAGCGCGGTGATCGGCCCGTAGAGGCGGCCGATCAGCACCGTCAGCGCGACCAGCGTGCCGATCTGGAAGGTGCCGTTGATGACCAGCGCCCCGCCCACGCCGTAGACCGCGGCGGTGGCCAGCGAGGCCAGCAGGGTGAGGGCGATGAACAGCGAGCTGCCGTACAGGGCGGTGACCACGCCGATGTCGCGGACCCGGCCGGCCCGGCCGGAGAACACGTCGGCCTCCTCGCGCGGCCGGCCGAACAGCTTGACCAGCATGGCCCCGGCCACGTTGAAGCGCTCGGTCATGGTGGAGCCCATCTGGGCGTCCAGCTGCATCGACTCCCTGGTCAGCCGCTGCAGCCTGCGGCCCATGTAGCGGGCCGGGAGGATGAACAGCGGCACCAGCACCAGCGAGATCACGGTGACCTGCCAGGACAGCAGGAACATGGTGATCAGCACCAGGACCAGCGTCACCGCGTTGGAGACCACTGAGGACAGCGTCGAGGTCAGCGCCTGCTGGGCGCCGATCACGTCGCTGTTGAGCCGGCTGACCAGCGAGCCGGTCTGGGCCCGGGTGAAGAACGCGATCGGCTGCTGCTGGACGTGCCGGAACACCTGCGTGCGCAGGTCGTAGATGAGGCCCTCGCCGATCCGGGAGGAGTACCAGCGCTGGGCCAGGGTAAGCAGCGAGTCCAGCAGGGCCAGCCCGGCGGCCAGCCCGGCGATGCCGACGACCAGCGCGGTGTCCTTCTTGAGGATGCCGTCGTCGATGATCACCTTCAGCAGCAGCGGCACCGCGACCAGGACCACCGCGTCGAGTACGACGACGCCCAGGAACAGGGCCAGCGAGCCGCGGTAGGGCCGGGCGTAGGAGGCGATGCGTCGCACGCTGCCCGGCCTGAGCCGCTGGCTGGTGATCGACCGGTCACGAGTAAACGACCGCATGGTCTGCCAGCTACTCATCGACATAGAGCCGACAACCGGGCGTCGCCGGCGGATCTTCCCTGGTTCTGCTCAGGGCGTAGTCAGCTAGGGGCTCGGGAGCTTGGCGCTGGGGAGCTCGGCGCCCAGCAGCTTGCGCTGCGCGCTGCGCTCGGCCTTGGCCTGCTCCTCGAGGCTGTTGCCCGCGGCCAGGGCCAGCAGCTCCTTGGTCGCCCGCGAGGCCGCGGCGTCGGTCACCAGCAGCGCGGCGGCCAGGTCGCCCACGGCGTCGTCCAGTTCCTGGCCGGGCACCACCAGCTCGGCCATCCGCAGCACGGCCGCCTCGGCCGCGCCGACCATGCGCGCGGTCAGGCACAGCTCCAGGGCCCGCGGCAGGCCGACGATCTCCACCAGCGGCTTGGTCCCGGTCAGGTCGGGCACCATCCCGAGCGCGGGTTCCTTGATGCAGAGCTTCGCGTCGTCCGCGAGCACGCGCAGGTCGCAGGCCAGCGCCAGCTGGCAGCCCGCGCCGATGGCGTAGCCGCGCACGGCGGCGATCGACACGATGGCGGGATCACGCAGCCACAGGTAGCCCGACTGAAGTCCCGCGACCCAGTCCTCGAAGCCGGGCTCGGCGGCGCTCGGCGCCGGGTCCTCCCCCTGGACGCCCTCGGCCGAGAACAAGCGCAGGTCGATTCCGGCTGAGAACGATGGCCCGGCGCCGCGCACCACCACCACTCGCACCTGCTCGGGCAGGCTGGCCCCGATGTCGGCCAGGCCGTGCCACATCCGCGGCGTCATCGCGTTACGCCGCTCGGGACGGCTCAGCGTGACCGTGGCCACGGCGTCGCTGATCTCCAGGCTCAGCCCGCGGTCCGCCAGTTCAGCGGCACTCATCCCCACTGCGCTCACCACCACCGTGTTCACTACCACCGGGGGGGCGAGCTGCCACGGGGCCTCCCCTCACGAGCCTTGATCACCAGCGCCTGCGGCGCGCGGTGCTCCTGCCACAGGTGACGGTATCAGCGCTTTGCTTTGGCCTTGCCCCTGGTGGCACCGCCCCGTCCGCGCAACGTCACGCCGTTCTCGGACAGGATGCGGTGAATGAAGCCGTACGAGCGTCCGGTAGACGCGGCGAGCGAACGGATGCTCTCGCCGGAGTTGTATCTCTTCTTGAGATCGGTCGCCAGCTTGGCCCGGTCGGCACCAGTGACCCGGGTGCCTTTCTTTAGGGTCTCCGTCACGCGTTCCTCCCGTTGAACTGAAGATGACCGCAGCGTTGCCGTATCTCCGCCATGATCACTCATCAGCCAGGGATCGGCTACCCACACGCGAGCAAAAAGATCTCCACTTTTACCGGGACCATGGCGAAGTGTCCTTTCTCAGGCCAGCGCCACGAGGTCGCCGAGTTCCTCGCTCCAGGCGTCCTCGACGCCGTCGGGAAGCAGCACGACGCGCTCCGGTGACAGCGCTTCCACCGCGCCTTCATCGTGCGTGACCAGCACAATCGCACCCTGATACCGGCGCAGCGCGGACAGGATCTCCGCCCGGCTGCCCGGGTCCAGGTTGTTCGTGGGCTCGTCCAGCAGCAGCACATTCGCGCCCGATACGACCAGCAGGGCCAGCGCCAGCCGGGTCTTCTCGCCGCCCGACAGCACGCCGACCGGTTTGGCCACATCATCACCGGAGAATAGGAACGAGCCCAGGATGCCGCGCTGATCCGCCTCGCTCAGGTCCGGCGCCGCCGATCGCATGTTGGCCAGAACTGTGCGCTCGTTATCCAATGTCTCGTGCTCTTGTGCGTAATACCCGAGGCGCAGACCGTGGCCCGGCAGTACCTCGCCGGTATCAGGATCCTCAACTCCCGCCAGCAGTCGCAGCAGCGTCGTCTTCCCGGCGCCGTTCAGCCCCAGAACCACCACCCGTGATCCGCGGTCCACCGCCATATCGACGTCGGTGAATACCTCCAGCGAGCCATAGGTCTTGCTGAGTCCCCTGGCCGTCAGCGGGGTGCGGCCGCAGTGCGCGGGCACCGGGAAGCGCAGCCGCGCCACCCGGTCCGCCGCCCGGTCGGCGCTGACCCCGGCCAGCAGCCGCTCCGCGCGCTTGGCCATGTTCTGGGCCGCCTTGGCCTTGGTTGCCTTGGCCCGCATCTTGTCCGCCTGCGAGTTCAGGGAGGCGGCCTGCCGCTCGGCGTTGACCCGCTCGCGGCGGCGCCGCCGGGCGTCGGTCTCCCGCTGGTCCAGGTAGGCCTTCCAGCCCAGGTTGTAGACGTCCAGCGTGGACCGGTCAGCATCGAGGTGGAACACCTTGTTGACGACGGAGTCGAGCAGGGCCGTGTCGTGGCTGATCACGACCAGGCCGCCGCGGAACGAGCGGAGGTGGTCGCGCAGCCAGCTGACCGAGTCGGCGTCCAGGTGGTTGGTCGGCTCGTCCAGCAGCAGCGTGTCCGACCCGCCGAACAGGATCCGGGCCAGCTCCACCCGCCGGCGCTGCCCGCCCGACAGCGTGTGCAGCGGCTGCTTCAGCACCTTCTGCGGCAGGCCCAGGCTGGCCGACAGCGCCGCCGCCTCCGACTCGGCCGCGTAGCCGCCGAGCACCGCCAGGCGCTCCTCCAGATGGCCGTACCGGCGGACCGCCTTGTCGCGGCGGGCCGGGTCGGTGCTGCCCATGTCCTGCTCGGCCGCGCGCAGCCCGACGAGCAGCGCGTCCAGGCCGCGCGCCGACAGGATGCGGTCCACTGCGAGGGCGTCGAGGTTGCCGACCCTGGTGTCCTGCGGCAGGTAGCCCACGGTTCCCGTGACACGCACGCTGCCCGCCGCGGGCTGGCCCTCGGCCGCCAGTACCCGGGCCAGGGTGGTCTTGCCGGCCCCGTTGCGGCCGACTAGGCCGATCTTGTCGCCCGCGGCGACCTGGAAGGACACCGCGTCGAGCAGCAGGCGCGCGCCAGCGCGCAGCTCAAGGTCCTGAGCCGTGATCATGGGAGAATCGCTCCAGAATTAGCAGTCGGACGTCATTTGGGCACACGTATCCCCTGAGACGGGGGCGCAGCGTCACGACATGAGCGGTTGCACGAGGTCGAGTGTACCTAGCGCGGGCACCGCCAGCCAAAGCGTTTGCGGCTGGGGCGAGCCTCACCGCCCGGCCGACTTCCGGCCGCCCGCAATGCCGGCTCCCGGCCGGCCGCTCCCGGGCCGGTTCATGATCGTGGTGGATCTGGGCCGCGGTCGGCCAAAATCCACCACGATCATGGCGCGTACTTTCGCGGGCCGCCCCGGCCCAGTCACACGCCTCCTCACCCGCCCCAGAGGCGCTGATGTACTCCCTCGTCCAGCCAGCGCTGCGCCGCTTCTTGCTGTTATCAGATGGAGGCTCCATCAGGCGGGCCGGGTCGCGGATTCTGGCTGGCGCTAATTGAGTGGACCATGATCCCGTAGTGTTTGCGTCGCCTGAGCCCGCCAACACTACGGGATCATGATGCGGCGGCCGGGTCGTCGGAGCTGGCGGGCTCGGTGAGGCGGACGCGGATGGCGGTGAACATGCGCGGGGTGCTCTTGAGCACTGCCAGCCGAGGATCGGGCACGGTCAGGAAGCGGTCAACGGCCAGGTCCAGGAA
>JBOHCO010000850.1:0-2610 GCA_050698895.1 Streptosporangiaceae bacterium | reverse complement strand
GCAAAGACGGTCCTTGTGCTCTAGCCGTCACCCGGCGTGCGTGACAGGCCCGGGCCGGTCAGTGGCGAGGTGGTGCCCCGTCCCAGGCGAGGTGGTGCCCGTCCCAGGCGACCAGGCCGCCCTGGATAACGAGCTCTACCTGCTGCAGGCACTCGATGTCCCGCAGCGGGTCGCCGGCGACGGCCACGATGTCGGCGGCCGCGCCCGGCTCGATGACCCCGGCCGTCCCGGCGAGCCCGAGCAGCTCGGCGGCCCGAAGCGTGCCGGCCCGCAGCGCCTCCGCCGGGGACATGCCCAGCCGGGTCATCAGGACGAACTCCTCGGCCTGAGACACCCTGGTCCACTCGAAGCCGCCGACATCGGTGCCGAGCACGATCGGGACGCCTGCGTCCAGGCAGTTGACAAAGGAACGGTCATGGGCGGCCCGCTCCGGCCCGGAAATGTGCGAGCCGTGCTCGGCGTGCTCCCGGGTGACCAGGAGGGTGGGCACCAGGGCCGTGCCGCGGGCGGCCATCTCCGCCGCGAGATCGGGAGAGATGCCGAAGCCGTGCTCGATCGAGTCAACCCCGGCGGCCACGGCCATCTTTGCCCCGCTGAGGGTCAGCGAGTGGGCGGCCACCCGGATGCCCTGCCGGTGTGCCTCGTCGACCAGCGCCCGAACCTCCTCATCGGTCCACACCAGCGGGCCGTCGGGATAGTCCTCCGCGCCGGAGGGCGGGTCAAAGCGCTCGCTGACGTAGATCTTCAGGCAGTCGATTCCGTGGGCGATCTGGGTTCGCACGGTCTCGCGGCAGGCCACCGCGCCGGTGCAGCTGTCGATGCCGACCGGGAAGGTCATGCTGTGCTGCTGGCCGGGCAGCGGATAGCGGCCGATCGACCGGATGGCGGGCCCGGCGACCACCATCCGCGGGCCCGGCACGATGCCCTCCCGCGCGGCATCGCGCAGGCCGACATCGGCATAGCCGGCGCCTTCCGTGCCGAGATCACGGATCGTCGTGAAGCCGTGCCTGAGTGCGATGGACATCGCCTGGACCGCGCTGGCGGTCCGGTGGCCGGGGTTCTCCTCGACCAGCTGCCGGGCCAGTTCCAGCTCATTCCAGCTGCTGCGCAGCAGCACGTGGGTGTGCGCGTCGATGAGCCCGGGCAGCAGGCTGGTGCCCGGCATCTCCAGCACCGGCCAGCCGTCCGGCGCGGACCTGGTGATGCCGGCGATCACTCGGTCTTCGACGAGCACCACCGAGCCGTCGGCCCAGGCCCCGGCCCGCGCATCAAATACCCGGTCGCCGGCTACGGCCAGGCGTGAGCCGACCGGGGGAGCGGACACTGCTGAGGTTCCCATCAGGGTCGACAGCCATCTGTGCGGCGGGGACATCTGCTGGTTCGGATCCTACGGCAGCGGTACCGTCCACCTCGATGGACATCGCCAGGCGCCGTGAGCTGGCTGGCCGGCTGCTGGATGGCTACGTGCACGGTCCGGCGGCGGCGACCGAGGCCACGGCCCGGGCGCTGGCCAAGGTGCCGGCCGCACAGGCCGTCGTGCTGGTCGAGGGCATCAGCGACCAGATCGCGGTCGAGACGCTGGCCGGCCGCCGGGGCCGGGACCTGGATGCGGAGCGCGTGGTGGTCCTGCCGATGGGCGGCGCGCACGCCTTGGCCCGCTACCTGAGGCAGCTGGGTCCCGCCGGAGCGGGCCTGAGGCTGGCGGGCCTGTGCGACGCCGGCGAGGAGAACGTCGTCCGGCGCGGCCTGGCCAGCGGCGGCATGGGCTTGCCGCGGACCCGGGCGGGCCTGGAGCGGCTGGGCTTCTACGTGTGTGTCGAGGATCTGGAGGACGAGCTGATCCGCGCCGTGGGCGTCGCCCGGGTCGAGGAGCTCGCTTACTCGCAGGGCGACCTCGGCTCGCTGCGCAGCTTGCAGCGCCAGCTCGAGTGGCGCGGTCGCCCCGCCGGGGCGCAGCTGCGGCGGTTCCTGGGCAGCGGCGCCACGCGCAAGCTCCGGTACGCCCGCCTGCTCGTTGAGGCGGTGGATCTGGACCGGCTGCCGCATCCGCTCGAGGCGGTGCTCGCTCGGGTGTAACTTCAGCGGCCTGCTGGCTGATGCTCGTCGTGTTCTGACCCGTTCCCCCCGGCGGTGGCGGGGCCGGTCAGCGCCTGGAGCAGGCTGGTGAGGCCGGAGACGGCCCGCGGTTCGCCATCGAGGCGCAGGTCACCGGACTCCGCGGCGTCGGCGATGGGGCGGATGCCGAGCGTCACCGCGCGGAGGGTGTCCGCGTCGGTGGTCAGCGTCGCGCCAGGCTGGTCGGCGGTTCCGCGCCGCATCCGGACCGAGCCGGAGGTGCCGTCGTGTCGAAGGAGGACCGCTCAGATCCGTTCTCGGCCTCGCAGTTCCAGCCGTCGTCAGCGAGCCGCTCGGTGAGAATGCGCCCGACGATCGCGGCGACATCCACCCCGAAGCAGGCCCCGGTTTCGGTCGTCCGGCCGTTAATGCACGGCTCGACCTCGCCGTCGAAGTACCGCTGCCCGGCATGCTCCCACCGCCCGTTCTCGGCCACGAGCCCGACCGCCCGCCGGGCCGACCCCGACGCCGGGTCAAGCCCGAGGATCTGCAGCG
>JBOHCO010000849.1:0-1703 GCA_050698895.1 Streptosporangiaceae bacterium | reverse complement strand
CGGCCGGCGGTGAGGAACAGGTAGCCCCACAGGCCGGCCCCGGTCTCGATGCCGTTCTCCACGGCGGCGAAGGCCAGGGCGGCCAGCGTGACCGCCCTGGACGGCACCGGGGTCCTGGCCGGGTCCGCGCGGGCGATCCGGGGCCCGTTGCGGATGGTCTTTACGGGCGTCAGGGCAGGCCGCGGTCCCCAGGCGCGGCGGGTCAGCGCGAACAGCAGGGCCAGGCCGGCCTGCTGCACGGCCATGGCCCCGTACACCCACCGCCAGCCGAGGCCGCCGCCGAACCAGCAGCGGGCCGAGGCAGGCGCCCAGGCCGTAGCCGCGACGACCAGGCCGGGGCCGAGGCGGGCCAGCAGGCGGGAGGAGAAAACGCGAAGAAGCGCTCGCGGTGCCGCGCATCTGACGACGGCACGCGATGACACGGGGTCGGTGACCTGCTACGTCAGCGCGTGCCTGGTTGCCCGGGCATATCCGCTCCTTACGGCCCTCACTGGCCAGCAGCCAGCCTAGCGGGCGCGGGTGGCATCATCGACCTGACGCGACCCCCCGGGAGTGAACATGGCCGTGACCCAGGCGGAATTCGATGAGCTGGTCAGCCTGCTGCGAAACTTCATCCGGCGCGAGGTGATGCCCGCCGAGGCGGACATCGACGCGTCGGACGAGATCCCCGGCGCGCTGATCGCGCAGGCCAAGGAGATGGGGCTGTACGGGTACGCGCTGCCCGCGGAGTACGGCGGGCTGGGCCTGTCGGTCGGGCAGCAGGTGCAGGTGGCCATCGAGCTGGGCTACACCAGCCCCGCGTTCCGCTCGCTGTTCGGCACCAACAACGGGATCGCCGGCCAGGTGCTGGTGCTGGCGGGCACCGATGAGCAGCGGCGGCAGTGGCTGCCGCGGCTGGCCTCGGGCGAGGTGGTCGCGTCGTTCGCGCTGACCGAGCCGGACGCGGGCTCGGATCCGAGCCGCCTGGTCACTACTGCTCGCCAGCAACAGGGTGGCTGGGTCATCGACGGGCTCAAGCGCTACATCACCAACGCGCCGGCCGCGGACGCGTTCATGGTGTTCGCGCGGACGGACGCGCAGGCGCCGCCGGGCAGGGGCATCGGGGTGTTCATCGTGCCGGCCGGCGCGGACGGGCTGACGGTGGCCCCGCGCGACCACAAGATGGGCCAGGCCGGGGCGTGGACCGCGGACGTGGCCTTCGACGGGGTGCGGGTGCCGGCCGACGCGCTGGTCGGGGCGGCGGCGCAGGCCGGGTACTCGACGGCCATGCGCAGCCTGGCCCACGGGCGGCTGACGATCGCGGGCGTGTGCGTGGGCGTGGCGTCGCGGCTGGTCGACGAGAGCGTGAGCTACGCCAGGGAGCGCACCCAGGGCGGCCACGTGATCGGCGAGTACCAGCTCATCCAGGCCATGCTGGCCGACTCGCAGACCGAGTACCTGGCCGCGCGGGCGCTGGTGCTGGACGCGGCGGCCCGGTACGACGCGGGCACCGACCGGCGGCTGGGCCCGTCGGCGGCGAAGTACTTCGCCAGCGAGGCGGTCGGCCGGATCGCGGACCGCGCGGTGCAGATCCACGGCGGCTCGGGCTACATCCGCGGCGTGGCGGTGGAGCGGCTGTACCGGGACGTGCGGCTGTTCCGGATCTACGAGGGCACCAGCCAGATCCAGCAGCTGGTGATCGCCAGGGAACTGCTCCGGTCGTA
>JBOHCO010000848.1:0-1227 GCA_050698895.1 Streptosporangiaceae bacterium | reverse complement strand
CCATCCAGGATCTCCTCGACGAGATCAGCGTCCCGGCCTCGCCGCGGGTCGCCGACCAGCTGGTGATGCTGCGCGACGGGGCCATGATCAGCGGCTACCTCAGCGATCCCGGCGCCGTCGCCGATGCCCTCTACAACGCCGGCCGCGCAGTGATCGCGTTCGGCTCCGCGTCCTGACCCCGGGGCTCCCTCGAGCACCTTCGGTCGGCGAACCCAGGGACCTAGGCCGGGACCTAGGACCCTGCCCCGGCCGATGCGGCCGCGATTCGATGGTGGTGACGCGAGCGCGCCCGGCCGCGGCCGGGTTACCATCCGGCTTCAGGCCCCCGCGCCCGGCTCCTCGAGGCGCACGCGAAGAAAGACTCAAGAGGTGAATCAGGTGAGTGACCCGACACCGGGCCAGGCGGGGGCCGGTGAGCCCATCCGGGTGTTCCTGATGGACGATCACGAGATCGTCCGCCGTGGCGTGCGCGACGTGCTGGAGGCCGAGCCCGACATCACCGTCGTGGGTGAGGCCGGGACGGCCGCGTCCGCGCTGGCCCGCATCCCGGCCCTGGCCCCGGACGTCGCCGTGCTCGACGTGCGGCTGCCCGACGGCGACGGGGTCAGCGTGTGCCGCGACATCCGCTCGGCCATGCCGCAGGTCGCGTGCCTGATGCTGACCTCGTTCAGCGGCGACGACGCCCTGTTCGATGCGATCATGGCCGGCGCGGCCGGCTACGTGATGAAGCAGATCAGGGGCAGCGACCTGGTCGGCGCGATCCGCACGGTGGCCGCGGGCGGGTCGCTGCTCGACCCCGGCGCGGCCGGCCAGGTGATGGCCCGGATGCGCGACCAGGCGGCCAGGGCCGACCCGCTGGCCGGGCTCAGCCCGCAGGAGCGCAAGATCCTCGAGCTGATCGGCGAAGGGCTGACCAACCGGCAGATCGGCGAGCGCATGTTCCTGGCCGAGAAGACAGTCAAGAACTACGTGTCCGGCCTGTTCTCCAAGCTCGGCATGGAGCGCCGCACCCAGGCCGCCGCCTACGCCGCCAAGGTCTTCAGCGAGAGCGAGCACCCGTCCCGCGACGAGTAGCCGATCCCGGTCCGAGCCAGTCCGCCGCGACGGCCAGCCCGTGCTGGACCGACTTCGAGCGCCGACTCTCCTTGCTGTTATCGGACAGGCGGATGGTCGTGGTACATACGGAATTGGTGCGAGTGCTGGTGCTCGTGTCGTTGGGCCCAGCTC
>JBOHCO010000847.1:0-3310 GCA_050698895.1 Streptosporangiaceae bacterium | reverse complement strand
GAAACGCCCGGCTCCCCGCCCACGGCCGCCGGGCAGCCCAGCAACCCGGAAGCCAGCCGCCCAGTAGCGAGCAGCCCGCGAGCCAGCGGCCCGGCGGCGGGCGCCCCGGTGGCGGACGGCCCAGGAGCGGGCGATCCGACTACAAGTGGGCCCGGAGCCGACGGTCCGGAGGCGGGCCCCCCGCAGGCGGCGAGCCTGGCTGATGCGCTGGCCGGGATCGCGGCCGACTATCTGGCCGGGAAGATCACCGCCGCCGCCAACCCCGACCTCTACCAGGTCATCGTCCACGTCGGCCCCGAAGCCCTCACCGACCCCGACCCCGATCCCGGCCCGGCCGCCGCAGGTGTTTCCGCGGAAACGCCCGCCGCCGACCCGCCCGTCGGCGTTTCCGCGGAGACGCCGGCTGCCCCGGACAACGGCGGCGCCTGCCGCGCGGACTGTCCCTACCGGCAGGTCGGCCACCCCGCCTATCCGCGCCGCTGCCACCTCGAAGACGGCCCCGCGATCAGCGCCGCCACCGCCCAGCGGATCGCCTGCACCGCGACCGTCAGCTGGATGCTCCACGACCACGACGGCACCCTGCTCGACATCGGCCGCCGGCACCGCAAGCCCACCGCGGCCATCCGCCGCGCCGTCCGCGAACGCGACCAGTACCGGTGCCAGTTCCCCGGCTGCCACTCCCGGCGCACCGACCTGCACCACATCCGCCACTGGGCCCGGGGCGGCAAGACCAGCTACCAGAACCTCATCCTGCTCTGCGAAGCCCACCACGTGATCGTCCACGAGGCCGGCTACCTCATCACCGCCGATGACAGCGGCGGGTTCACCTTCACCCGGCCCGGCGGCACCACGATGCCCGCCAGCCCCGCCCTGCCCGCCCCCAGCGGCGGGGACATCACCACCACCCACGACGCGCCCATCACCCCGCAGACCATCAACGCCCCCGGCGACCGCCTCGACCTCCACCTCGCCATCTGGGCCGCCTTCGCCAACGCCCGCATCATCCAAGAACGCGCCGACCGGGAGCGCACTGCCAGCAGCGCTGACCATTAACCGGCCCGGCTCCTACGGGCGACGCGCTCAGGCGGGATCGGCCAGGGCGGCTTCTACCAGCGGGCCGACGGCGGCGGCCGCGGCGCGGCCCGGGTACCAGGTGCAGGCGACGCCGACGGCGACGATCTGGCGGGTGTCGAGCAATAGGCGCAGGGCGCCGGCGACCAGCTCGGCGAACGGGCCGCCTCGTGCGGGGTAGCGCAGGCCGGGCACCTCGTCCGGGCTGATGACGTCCAGGTCGACGTGCACGTAGAGCGGGCCGTCGGGCAGCGGGGCGGCACCGAGTCCGGCCACCTCGCACTGATGTATCCGCGAGCCGGCCAGGTACTCGACCTCGGGCGGGTCGAGGTCCCTGGTGCCGGCCAGGACGATTCGCTCCTCGGGGACGGGGCGCAGGCTCAGCCGGGTCGCGATGAGCTCGGGGCGGTAGCCGGCCAGCAGGCGGAGCGGCATGCCGCCGAGGTAGCCGGAGGCCGTGGTCTCGGGGGTCTGCAGGTCGCCGTGGGCGTCCAGCCAGACGATGCTCGGATCGGCGCCCGCTTGCTGCAGGCCGGCCATGGTTCCCAGGCTGGTGGTGCAGTCCCCGGAGACGATCACCGGACGGTCACCCCGGCTGGCGGAGGCGGCCACGGCCTGTCCGACGGCCGAGTACAGCGCGGCCAGCCGGCCCCAGACGTCCCCCTGCGTCAGAGGGACGGTGATGGACTGGTCGGGCCGGGGCGTGAGGTCCAGGCCGGGCAGGTACTCGTCGAGATGGTAAGGAACGCCGATGACTGACACGCCCATCACGGTAACGCGGCGGTCCATCGGGGCGGCCCGAGATCGTCGTTACGGTGGCAGGGGCCGACGCGGCCCTGGCCGTGCGAACAGGCGCGAGCAGACGGGAGCGACTCATGGCCGATGCGCCAGATCCGGAGAAGCAGGCCCTGCAGTATTTCCTGGACTACCAGCGGGCCTCGGTGCGGGCCATCGTGGAAGGGCTGGACGAGGAAGCCTGGCACCGGTCGGTGGTGCCGTCGGGCTGGACGCCGGCGGGCCTGGTCCAGCATCTGGGCGACGCGGAGCGGCACTGGTTCCAGTCGGTGGTGACGGGGTCTGACGTCGACCTGCCCTGGGACGAGGGCCTGCCGGCCGACGACCCCGACGCGCCGTTCATCTGCGACCGGCCGGCGGCGGAGGTGCTGGACTACTACCGTCAGCAGTGCGAGCGTTCCGACGAGGTGCTGGCCGGGACGCCGTTGTCGGCGGCGCCGCGCGGGCGGCACGGCGACCCGGGCCTGGAGGAGCCGGCTGACCTGCGCTGGATCGTGCTGCACCTGATCGAGGAGACGGCGTGCCACGCCGGCCATCTGGACATCGCTCGCGAGCTGCTCGACGGGCAGACCGACCTCGGCCTGCGCTAGCTTGACAACTCCGGGCAAGGGCCGGGCGGAAGGGTGCTGGCAGGGGTGACTGAACCAGGGCTGAGCTTCGCCGGGCTGCTGCGGCGGCTGCGGGGCGAGGCCCGGCTGACCCAGGAGGAGCTGGCCGAGGCGGCAGGGCTGAGCCCGCGGTCGGTGAGCGACCTGGAGCGCGGCATCAACCGCACGGCCCGCAAGGACACGGCGCTGCTGCTGGCCGACGCGCTGCGCCTGACGGGCCAGGTGCGGGTGCTGTTCGTGGCGGCGGCGCGGGGCCGGGGCCCGGCCGCGGACGTGCTGGTCGCGGGGGACGAGGCGGCGGGGAATGAGGCGGCGGGGCCGGGCGGCACGGGAGTGGCGGCGGCAACCCGGACGCTGCCTCGGGACATCGGCAGCTTCACGGGCCGGGAGGCGGAGCTGGGGCGGCTGCTGGCCGCTCTGGCGGGCGGCCCGGCGGCGGGGATCTGCGCCATCGACGGGATGCCGGGGTCGGGCAAGACGGCGCTGGCGGTGCACGCGGCGCACCGGCTGGCCGGGCGCTTCCCGGACGGGCAGTTCTTCGTCGCGCTGCACTCCCACACGCCCGGCCAGCGGCCGGTGGACCCGGCCGACGCGCTGGCCAGCCTGCTGCTGACGGCGGGGGTGGCCGCGCAGCAGATCCCGCCCGGCCGGGAGGCGCGGGCGGCCCGGTGGCGGGACCGGGTGGCGGGCCGCAGGATCCTGCTCGTCCTGGACGACGCGGCCGGGCACGAGCAGGTCCGGCTGCTGCTGCCGGGCGCGGGCGAGAGCCTGGTGCTGATCACCAGCCGCCGGCGGCTGACGGCGCTGGAAGACGCCACGGTGCTGAGCCTGGACGC
>JBOHCO010000846.1:0-3563 GCA_050698895.1 Streptosporangiaceae bacterium | reverse complement strand
TGGGGCACGGCCGGCCTGGTCATGCGCCGGGTCGCGGGCGAGACGATCGCCCGGCGCATCCTGCGCGACAGCGCCTACCGCCCGGCGCGGCCGGTGCTGGTCGGCCAGGTCGGGAGGTTCGCGGCGGGCCTGCACGCGCTGGCAGTGCCGCCGGGCCTGCCGCTGATCGACCCGCTGGCCAGCGTGCGGGCGGAGCTGGCCGCCTTCGATGAGGTCAGCCCGGTCTTCGAGCTGGCCCTGCGCACGCTGGAGGCAGCCCGGCCGCCGTCGCGGGAGCCGGTGATCGTCCATGGCGACCTGCGGCTCGGCAACCTCATCGTCGGCCCGGACGGGCTGCGCGCGGTCCTGGACTGGGAGCTCACGCACGCCGGCCACCCGGCCGAGGATCTGGGCTGGTTCTGCGTCAAGGCGTGGCGGTTCGGCGTGGACGCGCCCGCGGCCGGGCTGGGGAGCCGGGAGGAGCTGCTGGCCGCCTACCGGGCCGCGGGCGGCGCCGACGTCACGCTGGACGAGCTGCGCTGGTGGGAGATCCTCGGCACGCTGCGCTGGGGCGTGATCTGCACGACCCAGGCCCAGGCCCACCTGTCGGGCGCGCACCGGTCCGTCGAGCTGGCCGCGGTCGGGCGCCGGGCCTGTGAGCAGGAGTGGGACCTGCTGCTGCTGCTCGCGCCGGAGGCGGCGGCGCAGGCCGCGGCTCGCCGGCCGCGGGTCACGGGCGCGGGGCTGGCGGTCCCTTCCCCGCACGGGCGGCCGACGGCGAGCGAGCTGCTGGAGGCGGTCCGCGAGTTCCTCACCGGGCAGGTCATGCCCGCCTCGGCCGGTCAGCTCACCTTCCACGCCCGGGTCGCCGCCAACGTGCTGGGCATCGTGGCCCGCGAGCTGGAGCTGGGCCCGGTCCCGGCCGGGCCGGAAGGGCTCTCCGGGCTGGCCGATGCCGTCGCGGCCCGGCTGGCGGTGGCCAACCCGAAGTACTTCGACCCGGTCCCGCCGGCACCGTAGGCCGGCGGGACCGGGTCGATGGCTCGGGCTAGCCGACCGCGCGGACCTGGAAGTAGGCCACGCCGTGGGCCGGCACCGTGGCCTGGATCGTGCCGTGGCTCCCCCGGCTGGCGCGGGTCCACAGGTTGACCAGGCGGTAGCGGGCGCTGGCCGGCAGGCCGATGGCCGGTGCCGTGGTCGAGATGACCTCGGGCTTGCCGGTCGTGTTGAACAGGCCCACCGCGACCTCGCCGTGCCGCTCGGTCTTGGCCACGACTTTCTCGGTGCTCCCGTTGACGATCATCGAGGCGTCGATCCCGTCCTGCTCCACGGCCAGCACGGCCCGGTTGCGGAGCAGCTTCATGTCGGCCGGGCACAGCTTGGTCAGGTTGCTGCCGAGGATCAGCGGCGACGCGGCCAGCGACCACAGGCTCAGCACGGTCTGGCGCCCGGCCAGGGTCAGCCCGTCGCCGTCGGGGTAGGACACCGTGCCGAACTGGGTGGTGGAGCTGACGGCGCTGGCGCAGTTGCCGACCTCGACCGAGTCGAAGTCGTTGTAGGCGTCGTGCTCCCGGCCGCCGTACTTCGGCTCCCACAGGGACAGGGTCGTGAACCGCTGCTTCACGTTGCCGTTGTCGGTCAGGCCCTTGCCGCCGTAGTTCTCGATGTCCGCGGAGTACTCCCACTGGGTGGCGTACCGGTCCAGCGTGGGGCCGAGCGCGGTGGTGTAGCTGCCCTCGGTGACGTCCAGCTGCATCGGGCGGCGCGAGTGCCGGATGGCCCGCGACCAGGCCCTGACGTCGGCCTTGTTGCGGTCGGTGATCCCGTCGAGCTTGATGTAGTCCACTCCCCACCGGGCGAACTCGTCGACGGTCGAGTTGACGAACGCCTGCGCGCCGGGCTTGGCGTAGTCGATGCCCACCATGCCGCCGCAGTTGTAGTTGTTCTGCCGGGCCGTGGTGGCGATGCCATCGGCGGTGTCCTTGGTGCCCAGGATCTTGGTGTTCCTGGCCACGGCCTGCTTGGAGATGCCGGGCGTCACGTAGATGCCGAACTTCAGTCCGAGGTGGTGCACGTAGCGCGCGACCGCCGCGATGCCGCTCTCGCCGTGCGGGCCGGACGGGAACCGGTCGGTGCGCACGACCCACCGGCCGAACTTGTCGACGTTCGGGCCCTGCTTGCCCGGGCACTGGTACCAGAAGTCGTCCTGGTTGACGTACCGGTAGCCGAGCCCTTCCAGGCCGCTGTCGTGCATCGCGCGGGCGGCGGCCTCGACGATGGCGGCGTCGTCGGTGTTCCGGAAGAAGCTCCAGCTGCTCCAGCCCAGCACGGGCTTGAGGTCGGTGCCGGGCGGCGGGTGCACCTCGGCCTGGGCCGCGGGCGCGCTCGACAGGATCGTGAACGCCGCGGGCGCGGCGGCCAGCGGCACGGCCAGCAGCGCGGCGGTCAGGCTCCGTGTCAGTCGGCGCATGAGTCCTCCCTGATGCGAATGTGATCGAAGACGCTCATCCTTGGTCATAATGAATCAGGATCAGTCACCGGTCAAGGCTGAATATGCGCGTATAGCTGTTCATGCAATCGATCATGAACAAACGCTGAGTTCGGGGCGGGCCACCGGATCCGAGACCGGTGCGGCCGGGAGTGACGGCCGGGAGTGGCGGCCGGGGATGGCGGCCGGGGGTGGCGGCTAGACCAGCGTGACCTGAACGCCCGACTCGGTCAGCGCCCGGACCGCGTCGCCGTCCGCCGCGACGTCGGTGATCAGCTCGCTCACCTCGGTCACCGCGCAGATCCGGGCGAACGCCACCTTGCCGATCTTCGAGCTGTCCGCGACGACTACCACGCGCCCCGCGCACCGGGCCAGCGTCGCGTTGGTGTGCGCCTCCACCTCCTGGTAGGTGGTGCAGCCGGCCTGGGCGTCGATGCCGTCGACGCCGATGAACGCGATGCCGAGGTTGAGCCCGGCCAGGCTGGCCTCCGCGATCGGCCCGGACAGCTCGTAGGACTGGCTGCGGGCCACTCCCCCGGTGGAGATCAGCTTGAGGCCCGGCCGGACCGCCAGCTCGGAGGCAATGTTCAGGGCGTTGGTGACGATGGTCAGCTTCTGCCGGTCGGCGATGGCCCTGGCCACCTCGGTGGCCGTGGTCCCCCCGGTCAGGCCCACCGCCATGCCCTCGGTCACGTAATCCGCGGCCTGCTTGGCGATGCGCCGCTTCTCGTCGGCGTGCCGGACGCCCTTGTACCGCAGCGGCAGCTCGTAGGAGACGGCGTGCGCGATGGCGCCCCCGTGGGTGCGCGCCAGCAGCCGCTGGTTCTCCAGGATCACCAGGTCCCGCCGGATGGTGGCCGCGGACGCGCCCAGGTCGCCGGCCAGGTCGGCCACCGCGACGGAGCCGCCCTCGGCCAGGCGCTCAAGGATCGCGCTCAGCCGCGCTGCTCGGTGCATGTCAGGAGCATATCGGCGCAGCTCGGTCCGTTCGCCGGGCGCGAATGAGCGCAACCGCGCAGCCGCGCCGCGCGTTACGGCCAGACCGTGTTCCACTGGGTCGACGACGACCGGGCCCTCGGCACCCTCCAGCTCGGCC